>JADLDX010000091.1 GCA_020846515.1 Pirellulaceae bacterium | reverse complement strand
TGGAAGGCAATTTTCAAGTCGGTAACAAGTCTGTCAAGTTAAGTGAGGTCATGGCTTGGCTGAATGAGGCTACGTTCCCAACCCTCAGGACAGCCGCCAAGTCCACAAACAAAACTTTCAGCGATAGCGATCGTGATACGCTCATGGAGAGTATCAACGCATCGATTCATGGCGATTACATTCGCTTGGGGGAACATGGCTGGGCGAAGATTACCCGTGAACTGCGAGACAATCTACGCAAGCTGACCGATGTCGTGCACCCTAGCCGCGGCATCATGCACTTCGACGCCAGTGCCGCGCCAATGATTCGTCAGTTGCACACACACATGCAGGTCGATTATACGCAGGAATGGCAAAATTGCCTCGATCGGTTGTCATCGGCCGAGCAGTTGACGCCCGTCTTGCCAACCACGCTCAAGGCCGAACTTCGCGACTATCAATTGGCAGGCTTTCAGTGGTTGCAGCGTCTGGCTCACTGGGGTGTCGGCGGCGTGTTGGCTGATGACATGGGCTTGGGCAAGACAGTTCAAACGCTGGCGGTGATCGTCGACCGAGCCACCGCCGGTCCGACACTGGTCATTGCGCCGACCTCGGTCGCCTTCAACTGGATGCGTGAAGTTGAGCGCTTCGCGCCCCATCTTCAGGCCCAGTTGTATCGCCAGACCGATCGCGATGACGTGCTCAAGCATATGCAGCCTGAACAACTGATCGTCTGTAGCTACGGTCTGGCCCTGCGCGATGCTAAAAAACTGGCCGCCGTAAATTGGACGACCCTTGTGCTGGATGAAGCCCAAGCCATCAAAAACAGCCGCAGCAAAACCTCGCAGGCCATCACGGCCATCAACGCCGATTGGAAAGTGGCGCTCACAGGCACTCCAGTCGAAAACCATCTCGGCGAATTGTGGAGCTTGTTCAGCGTCATTTCACCCGGAGTGTTTGGGAGTTGGGAACAGTTTCGAGATAAATTCGCGGCACCGATCGAACGCGACGGAGATCAAGAACGCCGGCAAGCACTTGGTGAGAGGATTAGACCCTTCGTCTTGCGACGCACCAAAAGCGAAGTTCTCCGCGACCTGCCAGCCCGCACGGAAATGAACATCGAAGTCGAACTCAGTTCGGCCGAACGCAAGTTGTATGACGCAACCAGATTGTTAATGCTCAAAGAAGCCGACCTGATTGTCGCGTCGCCGGATGTCCAAGAGCAACGTTTCAAACTGTTGGCCTTGCTAACGCGACTACGTCAATTGGCCTGCAACCCACGCATGGTGGACCAGACCTGGACGGAAGAATCGGCCAAGCTGCAACAGTTGCGTGACACCCTGCTAGAACTGCGTGCCGAAGGCCACCGCGTGTTAGTCTTCAGCCAATTTGTCAAGCATCTGACGCTGATCCGCGAGATGTTGGACTCGCAGCAAATTACCTATCAGTATTTGGATGGTTCTACGCCCGCTGCGCAGCGTCAGCAGCAGGTCGACCTGTTTCAAAATGGAAGCGCCACCGCGTTTTTGATATCGCTCAAAGCCGGCGGTACCGGTTTGAATCGGACGGCCGCCGATTACGTTATTCATATGGACCCATGGTGGAACCCAGCGGTAGAGGATCAAGCCAGCGACCGTGCGCATCGCATCGGCCAGACAAAACCGGTTATGGTCTATCGCATCATCGCGAAAGACACCATCGAAGAAGAGATCCTCAAATTGCACGAGGATAAACGCGACCTGGTGGCTGGCGTGCTGGAAGGTACGCATATGGCTGGCCAAATGTCGACCAAAGATTTGATCGCGCTACTGCATGGTTAATTGCTCGACCTTTCCGAAATCTTCATCACAATCAAACAGCACTCTACCAACATTCTACCGGCTTTCAATCAAACTAATGAACGTATAAGAGTCGGATCATCGAGGAGCGCGTATCAACGTGGGCGTCGATCTCAATGTGGGCCGAAAACCGTGGGCTATCGCCCTACGGCTAATCAACCGCTAGCGGCCGGTTCAGCCCGACTAGAGCCCGACGCCATCAGCGTGTTTACAAACGTGGCCATTTATGGTTTGGTTGTGACTGTTGGCACGGCGATAAACACCACCGGCACAGCCATGTCCGGCAGTTCGGACACACTCCCAACGACGCCTTGACGCTCTGCAAGCCATAGCTGAACATCTGGCAGAGCCACAACGGACACAGAGGTCAAGATCTTTTCAGGCTGGGCGTTGTCCAAACAGCTCAGCGCATCATGGACCAGTCGACCGAAATAGTCCAGCCGATCATCCAAGGTCGTCACGACAGCCGGTCCGCTCTGAACAACGCTGCCCATCGGCAGGCTGTCGCTTTTGTCTGTAGCTGCACAAAGCATCGCAGCCGCCTCCATGGCGGCTAGCGGCGTTGTGAACGTAGCTACGACCGCCTCGCCGATCATCTTGATCACTGCACCACCTCGCTCTCGAACCACGCGATTAATCGATTCCAATTGCCTGCGAATCTCCGTAAAGGCTTGGGCATCGCCTAAACGCCGATACCGTTCCCCAGTGTCGCAGAGTTTGACCAGCAACAGAGTGATGTGTGCCACGCTGATCAGTTGTCCGCTTGATAAAACCTGATCACCAAACAGTTCGCGAAACAAAGCGGTCGATGAGGCTGCAGCGGCGGTCACCGCGTCGTGACGCGAAGCCACCCGCTCGATACGCACCTCTAAATCACGTGGCGAATCGTTCCACAACCAAATGGCCTGTTGATCGGGGCGCAACATGATCGGCATGCCTGCCGATTGCGAGCCCACTGACTGCAAACTTACTGATTGCGAACTCGAAGATAGCAGACCCGAAGATAGCGAGCCAGTCGCATCGTCGGCCGATGGCGCGCGGGCCAAGGCAACTTCCCAACGGGACTGCGTGCTGGACGATCCGACTCGGAAGGGAATCGTGTAGGGCAATTGGGGACCGCGTAGGACATAAGCACCCGATTCGAGTGCCAGGTCGCATGCAAAACGTTCGCCTGCGGCCAATCGCACTTGGGCGACCACATGACGCGACCAGGCTGGGCCACCAATACAATATGTCTTGGTTTCAGCATGTCGCAATTCCGGATGCGCTCGAAAGATCAACTCGATCGACCTGCCAAAGTCCAACTCGAATTGCACGTTGCACGCTTGGCAATGCGCATGATCCTTTAAGGCCGCCAGCGTATCGACGACATCGCTGGGAATGCGACATGATGGGCACAAGATATCCCACAGCAGCAACAACAAACCTTCATGAGCCCCCAACAGACAGGCTTCAAGCATACGCTGTGGATCTACTTGCCGCTGTTGGGCGAGCGCGAGAGGTCGAATGCGTGCAACCTCCAACTCCGATCCGTGCTCTAGTAATTGCCGAAGTACCTCCAATACAGCTGGCTCTGCACCTCGTTGTGCGAGCACTTCCATACGTTGGTTCAATCGCGCGCGCTGTGAAGTGGTCAGTTCATGCCGATTCCCCCAAGGATCATCGGCTGCTGACGACGACTGCTGTTGCTGCAAGTAATGATCGATCTGCTGATAGACCGCGCCAAAAGAACGCCGCGACTTGGCCCCCAATTGAAACTTGGCTAACACTTTCCCCAGCCAACCACGCGGTGCAACTTGCAGTGTCTGTACGATCTGCGTGCCACCATCGGCGCGCGGATGTAGTTGTACAATGTTTACAAACCAATCAAACGGTCCTTGGATAAACTCGCGCAACACGCTCAAACGTTTGCCTTCGATCCATTCATACGGATGCTCTTGCCAGCGGATGCGCTGTCCGGCGATCATCGCTTCGGCCGTCCTCTGAACGCCATGCACCGGATCGTTATGCGTGGTGTAGTTCACAGCCGTCAGCCCGATCGCATGATTGACTCGATCCGTATGGGACACATAGGGCCAGAGTGCGGCCGGCGATGATCGAAGGTCCCACGTATGCTCAAAGGTCAGGACATGATCACCGCGGCGGGCAATCAACGGTGGATGCAGACCGATTGAAGTTGGCTGACCGCGTAGAAGGTTCTCCAAATCTAGTAGTAACTCACGACCGTGGCTGTACCGAGTATCTGGGTTTTTCGCCAGGCATTTGTCGACCACCAACTCGATCGACTCAGGCAGATCAGATCGCCAGTTTTTAAGCGCTGGTGGTGGTTCATTGGCATGCATGGCCATTAGGGCAACATTGGAATCGGCCTGGAAGGGCGTGCGACC
>JADLDX010000090.1 GCA_020846515.1 Pirellulaceae bacterium | reverse complement strand
CAGGTCGCCAATGATTATGGTCCACCGGTACCCGACGAGCTGCTATTCGGTATCGTCGATGCGTTGGATGCGATTGCCCAAGAGACTGGCAAAACAGTACCGCAAATCGCGCTCAACTGGTTGCTCCAACGTCCAAGCGTATCCACGGTCATTATCGGCGCGCGCACGGAGGAGCAACTGAGACAGAATCTGGGGGCGGTAGGTTGGAACCTGAGCGCCGAGCAGATTCGGCAACTGGATGCGGCCAGTTCAGTCACGTTGGCCTATCCCTATTGGCACCAGCGCGGCTTTGCTGAACGCAATCCTCCGCCGGTACCAGTGTAAAAAAGGGGTCAGGTCTATTTTCCCGTCCCACGTCCAAGGAATGAGGGGACGCGTGGTGGGATCGTGAACCCTGGGGTAGCGGCGTCGCCACGAACCCCGGGTTGTGGAATACAAAGCCGTTGGCGTAAAGACCGCTTGAGGTGAGCGTACCGGGTGGTTGGATGCCGACCGATTATGCGTTCGGCAATTGGTTTAGGTAAAGCTGGACGCTTGTCCCCAATCGCCGCCGAAGACAAATTCCGCCAACGGTTTTCGGGTGCGAGCTGCGAGATCGCGCTGGCGGTAAGTCTCGGGCAGCGCATCGGGGTCCGCTGCATAACCGATAGCCAAGGCCGTCAGCGGTTGGACATTTTCGGGAATATGGAATAGCGCCCGCGCTTTGGCAGGCAAGATGCCGGCCATTTGGTGAACTGCCAACCCCAGCGCGGTCGCCTCGAACGTCAGATTGGCACTGGCCAGCCCCAAATCGTGCAGCGCGGCCCCATTCGGATTGTCGTTGCGCGAAAATTGCAAACGCGCGCAGCCCAATGCGAGCACTGGAGCCGCCTGGGCCCAGGCCTGGTTGGCTTCCACCAGACAAGAGAGTATTTTCTCAAACGCGTCGGGACGAGTCTTGGTGGCTACAAGATAGACCCACGGCTGTTCGTTGTAGGATGATGGTGCCCAGCGAGCTGCCTCGAAGATCGATTGCAGGTCAGCAGCCGGCACGGGGCGATCCGCAAATGCATAAGGACTCCAACGCTTCTGGATCAGTTCATTGACTGGGTGAGCTGTGGCGGCCAGCTTCTGCTCGTTCATAATGGACTCCATAATCTCTTGGTTTTTGATCAGTCAAATGGCAATGTAAGCTTAGTCTCTAACAACGCCGCGATTTGGTACAGTAGCCTACTACGCTTCGTTCACCACTAGAATATAGAACAATTGTCTTCAACTGTTCCCAACTTGCACGCCCGCCTTAAGGAGCAGTTGAGGACAACGTTGAGGACAACTGCTCTACAATAACACCACGACAACATCACCATTCAGACCTGCCCCTTTTTCGAACAGAACCTCTAAGGACGTACTCACATGACTTTATCGCGCTGCATCAATCTCTTACTCCTCACGCTTGCCTGGTTACCTCTGCCATTACACGCCCAAGAAAAGTATCGAGTTTACTTGGGCACCTACACTGGGCCTGAAAGCAAAGGCATCTATCAATCCGAACTGAACATGAAAGACGGTACACTATCGCCGGCAACTCTGGCTGGGGAAACTAGTAGTCCATCCTTTCTGGCCTTTCATCCAAACCACAAGTTTTTGTACGCAGTCAACGAATCCGACGCAAAGATCAGCGCCTTTGCGATGGACAGCCAAACGGGCAAGCTGACGTATCTCAATTCACAGCCCTCGCAAGGCGCTGCACCTTGCCATTTAGTGGTAGACGCAGCAGGCAAAAACGTACTCGCGGCGAACTATACGGGCGGTAGTTGCCTGTCGATTCCCCTGCAAGCCGATGGGAAGCTGAGTTCGACTTCATCGTTCCAACAGCATCAAGGCCCTAAGAAGAATGGGCACTCGATTCATTTGGACAAGGCCAATAAATTTGCTCTGTGTTGTGATTTGGGGTTAGACAAAGTCATTATCTATGCCTTTGATTCGGCCACAGGGGCTCTTAAACCTCACGCGGCCTTTGATACTCCCAAGGGCGCGGGGCCACGTCACTTTGCCTGGTCGCCCGATGGCCAACGGGCTTACATCAATGGCGAAACAAACTTGACTCTCATCGCGTGCAGCTATGATGCCCAGAAAGGCGAGTTGACGCAAACCCAAGTGCTTTCGACCTTACCCAAGGACGTTGTGCAAAAGGGCGGCAGCACCGCCGAGACGGTTGTGCACCCGAGCGGCAAATTCGTCTATGTATCCAATCGCGATCCCTACAACTCGATCGCCATCTTCACCGTCGACCAATCGACGGGCAAGCTGACCGCCGCAGGCCACTACAGCGCTGGTATCAAGACACCACGCAATTTTGCGATTGAACCAACCGGTCAATACATGTTGGTGGCCAACCAAAGTGGCGGGAACGTCGTGGTGCTCAAGATCAACGCTTCTACGGGCGAGCTAACCCCCACTGGTTCGAGCATCAAAGTCGCCAGTCCCGTATGCGTACGGTTTATGGCCATGTGACCCTCGTTGAACTTTACCGCGAGGGCACTGCCCAGCGTGACGTTTGCGCTTGTCTCGCACGCAGCGCCAGTAACGCTCGCTCGCTGAGCGACCAAAAGCGGATTCGGCATGGGCCGTCCGCTTGTGGCCGTATTTTCTCAGGCCAGTCACCGGGCGGCTTGCGCCGCTTCCATTGGGGCGGTATTAGTGGCAAACGATGGGGGCAACGCCTCCCGTAACGTTCAAGCCAGCCCCCCACTCACCACTAGGAAACATAGGTACGCCTGCGATACAGCCGGTGCCACGTGGTTCGCCGAGTGAGTTGAGATTCCCTTGAGGATGCAATAAAGGCGTCTGAACTCGCATACTGGTAGACTTTTGAAATCGAATCGGTAAGAATCTCAGATTGTGTGCACAAACGGGATGGGCAGCTTGCCTGAACTGAACCTTTCTTGTCTGGGAGTCTTAGATGAAATCTCGCTCGGGTTGGATGAAGGGATTTACGCTCGTGGAATTGTTGGTGGTGATTGCCATCATCGGTGTCTTAGTCGGATTGTTATTACCGGCAGTTCAATCGGCGCGGGAAGCCGCGCGGCGGATGCAATGTTCGAACAATCTCAAGCAGATTGGGTTGGCGCTTCATAATTATGCGACGACGCACAAACGCTTGCCGCCGGGTGTGGTTCAGCAGCAGGCTGATCCCCAATTCGTGGTTGGCGGTACAGCAGCCAACACGACCAACAATACAGAAAGTTGGGGATGGGGGGCCTTCTTGTTGCCCTACATCGAGCAAGGTCCCCTGTATGACCAAGCGGGGATCGGTCGCGGCGCGCTGTTGCAGAGCGTGGCCACCACGTTCGCGTTAACGCCAATTTCCACCTATCGTTGTCCCAGCGATACCGCACCGGCTGTCCGCGCCAATGTCGGTTTCACCGTGCGTTTTGGCCCCTGGGCGACCTCCAACTATAAAGGCAATTGCTCGCACGGCGGTTGTGGTATCAGCGGATCCAATGGTCTGTTCTGGCGTGCCAACGCGCCTGGCGAAGGCGGCACACCCAGTGGGTTAAGCCTGGCCGCCATTGTCGATGGAACTTCCAACACGATTGCTGTGGGCGAGATCGCCTGGATACGTCAATTGTCCACGGGTGTCCAGTTACGCCATCAGGCCGCCGTATGGGCAGGCTGCATGCAAGGTCAGCAAGGCAATTGTGTCGATGACGTGTTTGCCTCGGGACGCGCAGCGATCAACCATGTCGTGAACAACTCCGACCAATTGGCGGAAAGCTTCAGCAGCTTGCATACCGGTGGTGCTCAATTTGTGCTGGCCGACGGTTCAGTTCACTTCTTGTCTCAAAACGTCGACTACGTCACCAACGGCCCTAGTAACTCCAGCGCGGTGGATAGCGCCTATGAACGATTGCTCGCTCGCGATGACGGTCAGACCGTAACCCTACCCGAGTAGTCGTTTGTTCAGCATCAACATCTCAGATTGCAAACAAAAAAAGGTACCACATATGATTGCGAATCGTTGGACACAGTCGTTGTTCGTTCATCAATGCCTGCTCGCTGGCGTAGGCCTGCTGACATGCTTGAGTATGCTGGGCTGTTCTGGTCCCGAGCACCCTGATGTTGGGCGCGTCTCGGGCAAAGTTACGCTCGATGGCCAACCGTTGGCGGAAGCAACCGTCATGTTCCAACCCAGTACTGGGCGAGCATCGATGGCGACCACCGACAGCGATGGCAATTACACGTTGAGTTACATTGATCAAGTTTCCGGGGCAATTATTGGCTCGCACAAAGTTATCATTCGTACCGAGATCCCAGGCGAAGATGGCCAGCCACCGGTGGCCAAAGAGAAACTGCCCAAGAAGTATCATGATCGCAGCGAACTGACGGCCGACGTGAAAGCGGGTTCTAATACGTTCGATTTCGAATTGGCCAGTAAGTAAAAAGGGGTCAGACCCCATTTTGCAGATAGACGGAAAGACAATGCAACGCTTCACTTGGTTACTACTGGTCTGGCTCTGTCTTGGCTACCAAGCAAACATGCTATTGGCCCAGGAGAAGCGTCTTGAGCCTATCGATCTATCGCCCTTTTACAGTTGTATTCACCATTGGCGAGACTTGCGCGATGAGTCTCGCTTTATACAGGTCCAAAAGAACCAGCCCGCGTATGCAGCCACGCAGGTTCGCGAGATCGTCGACAATATTCTGCTGTTTCAACGCGACAATGGCGGTTGGCCCAAAGACTATGACATGACCGCCGTGCTGACGGATGACCAGCGGGCCGAAGTGATCGCCACGCGTAGCCGCGAAGACACCTCTTACGATAATGGCAACATCCACTCACAAGTCGGCTATTTAGCAAAAGCCACATCGCAACTGGATGATCCCAAGTGGCGAACCGCTTGCGAACGTGGCTTCGACTTTATCATTCGTTCTCAGTACCCCAATGGCGGTATCCCCCAACGTTATCCCAATGCCCAATCGTTTCACAAGCACATTACGTTCAACGATGGTGTGATGATGGGCGTTATGGAACTGCTCAGCGATGCAGCCAATGGGGCAGAATATTTTGCTTGGTTAGACCAGCCGCGGAAGCAACAAGCCCGCTTGGCTGTACAGCGCGGCATCGCCTGCATTCTCAAGTGTCAAATTCGCGTCGGTGATCAGTTAACGGCCTGGTGCCAGCAGCATGACGAAATTACCTATGAGCCACGACCGGCACGCACCTTTGAGCTAGCTTCCATTTGTCCTCAGGAAAGCACCGAGATCCTTCGATACTTGATGCATCAACCTTCTCCATCGCCTGAGATCATTCAGGCCGTTGATGCCGCTGTGGCTTGGCTTGATCAGGTGAAACTGCTTAACACGCGTATCGACCGAGTGAAAGCCAAGCCGGAGTCCTTTTTGCGTCACGACACCGACCTCGATGTCGTGGCGGTACACGATCCAATGGCCAAGCCGACATGGGCCAGGCACTATGAGATTGGCAGCAATCGTCCCATTTTTGCGGGCCGAGACGGAATCAAACGCTACGCGCTGGCTGAGATCGAGCGCGAACGCCGTACCGGCACCGCCTGGTACGGAGGATGGGCTACCGACTTGATCACTAAAGAATACGCAAGCTGGAAGGCAGCGATCAAGGCCGGACCCAACCGACCGTAAGTAAACACATGCTTACAACATACTACTATCTACTATCTACTATCTACTATCTACTAACCGCTAACCGCTAACTGCTAACTATGGGTTTTGTAGGTATGCCAACAGGTCGCGAATCTCGGCTGGACTGAAATGATCCAGGAGTCCTTCGGGCATCGGAGATCGTTCAAGCTGGCGATGTTCTTCAACATCACGTTTATCAATCTCGACCACCGAGTCGGCGCGCAGCGCGTCGGTTTGGATCAGCAACTTCTCAGATCGGTAATCGCCTGACACGACGATCTGACCAGTATGCACGGTCCCGTCCACGGTCACGACTGCATCCAAGCGATAGTTTTCGGCGACCGAGCGCGACGGTAAGACGATCGACTCGAGCAAATCGCGTGAGCTGAATCGCCGACCAACATAGGTCAAGTCTGGACCCACGGCTCGACCGATACTGCCAGCCCGATGACAGCGTATGCATTGAGCCTCCCGGTAGATTTTCTCTCCGCGCTGTCGATCTGCCTTCGAGTCCACGGTGGCCGGTTGAGCCAAGCCAGTTGATTCGGCCAGGCTGGCCAAGTCCTTCATCTGCCACTTCTGAACCAAGGGGCGGACCGGTACCGCTTCCAGTTGCTCGGCGGGCTGCGCAGGTTGCAGAAGCAACTTTAGATCTTCTTTTTCAGCGCCCGTGGGTGTTGCCAGCGTATCGGCTTTGATACCTTCCAAAAACGTAGGTAATCCCTGACCACCAATCATCGAACTGGTATCGCGCAAGGCTTCCAGTTGCAGTCGTCGCATCGCGGTGGTCCAACCAGTGCGCTGATGTCGAACTGCCAGCAGGCCCGCAATTCGCTCCTCCTGAATTGGGCTTGTTAGGAGATCTCGCGCAATAACTGTCATCGCTGACTCCGCGTGCAATTGCCCCAGCAGTTGAGCCAGCCGTATTCGCAGATCAGCTGCCGTGCCTTCGGGCGCAACATGCCGGGCCGTGGTCATCGGCCAAACAGATTGCAAGCGACGGCTGACCTCGCCCTGTCTGGCCTGCACAGCTGGACTATCGACGCCGAGCATAAGTTCACACTGGCGTACCCAAACAATCGTTTGTGCTAGATCGAATCTGTGCGGATCATACTGTAGCCAATACGTTAACAACGTGGGTACATCGCTGGGCTGCATGGCTTGCGCGAAAGCTAACTGCGCAAATAATCTTTGGTTTCCAGTCGCCCCCGTGTCTGGTTGGAGCGCCAGGTTTCGCCACAGCTCCTTGGGTAAGCGTTCGAGGGCTATTCTGGCTGCTTGTCGGACAACCGGATCCGCATCGCCGAGCGCATCGGCGACAAACTCCAACCGGCTACGATCGCGTTGGCGTGAGACTTCTTCCAACTGCTGACGTTTCGAGCGTTGTTGTCGTGCAAATTCGGCCACAGCCATGGCATGTTGACCCGCGTCGATGGCTGTCGGCACATCGCGCGAGCCGATATCGGACTTGGCCGATATACGATAAAGGGATGACTGAGTCTTGCGACCACCCGTGATCAGATACATGGCACCATCAGGCCCGCGAGCCACGTCGGTCACGTTCAGCGGCTTGCCTTGTAGGAACAGTT
>JADLDX010000089.1 GCA_020846515.1 Pirellulaceae bacterium | reverse complement strand
AGCCATCGCCAGCGCGCTCTCGTTTGTCCCTCGGTTTTGGGTAGCGAGACGATTTGAACAATCGTGGCTAGGGATCCTACTGCATCCGCTAAGCGTGCTGCTGTTCCTGTCGCTGCAGTGGATAGCGTTGGTTGGTGAGTGGTGCGGTGTCCGCATCAGTTGGCGGGGACGAACTTGAGTAGGGCCGGCTCATCGAATAGCGCTAATCTTGATGTTGTCGTAGGAGACTTTGCCTAGCGCGCCGAACAGCCCGATCGACAAGATGGCTTCCTTCGTGCCGACGGGCACGTCGAACTCCTTCACTTTTTCAGACCAACCTTGCGTGCCTTTAAAAGGGCCGATCCAGTTGAGCGCCAGGCGTTCACGTTTTTCATCGAAGAACTGCAATGTGATGGCGGGCCATTCATCACTGGCTTGCCCCATGGTTACATTCTGAGTTCGCACGTTGGCTGTCACACGCAACTTTCGGATCGTGTCACCGTCGATAGCGAATCCCTGCAAGAGCGTAGTAGGCGTACCAGCCACATCATTGGTGAAACTGACGTAGTGTCCGCCGGATGGACTTTTCTTATCCGAGTTCCAGATCATGCCGCGTTGATAATACCAACCCGGCACGTCGCCCGTGCTGAGTGGTGTTTCTTCAAAATCGCCATTGATCAGTTTCGGGTTCTTCGCGTCGGCGTGCACTTTGCGAGCATCTTCCGCGGCACCGGTCATGGGCACAAACAAAGTAGGGCGCAGCGCTTCCTTCTCCAATGTCTGTCCCTTCTTGCGCATCAACATCAACGTCTGTTGATATCGCTCGCCGACCGGGATGATCATCAATCCGCCATCGACCAATTGATCGACCAACGGTTGTGGTACGTTTTCGGGGCTGCAAGTCACGATGATCTTGTCAAACGGCGCAAACTCCGGCCATCCCAAATATCCATCGCCGACTTTCGTGTGCACATTAGCATAGCCGAGCTTTTTCAAAACCTTGGCCGCTTTTTCGCCCAATTCGGGCACGATCTCAATGGAGTAGACATCTTTGACCAGCGGACTTAACACCGCGGCTTGATAGCCAGACCCGGTGCCAATCTCGAGTACTTTTTCATCCGGCTGCGGGTCTAACTCTTGAGTCATCACCGCCACGATGTACGGACTGCTGATCGTTTGCGAGCCACCAATTGGCAGAGCTTTGTCGAAGTAAGATTGTTGCCGCAGCTCCGGTGGCACGAACTCATGTCGCAGAGTTGAACCCACAGCGTTGAGGACTCGCGGGTTGGTGATGCCGCCACCTTTGAGCACTGTCTCGACCAAACGCGCTCGCGCTATGGCGTACGCGTCGCCGGGCTGGGCCAGCAGCAAACTGGAGATTGACATGGCGATACTGCAAGCTAAGGCCAAGAGAGTCGGACTGCGATACATGACAACATCCTCTTTTTCCGAGAATTGACACCCTGTAGTGTAGCACACGCTGAGGGCACCGCATTTTGGCGGGATTTTCCCTGCGGCACATTGTCCGGATCCATCTGTCCAGCGCCGGAACCAGCGTTTTTTGAGACGCAGCCTTGGTTCCCAAGTAAAGCCGAGCAGCACGAGGGAAGCCGAGCAGCGCAAGTTGACTATTGGTTCGCCAAGAAAAGGCGGCACAACCGGACGGTGCGCGGTGGTTCCAATTTACGCCGATTACGTCATGACTCCCGGCCGCCAAAACTCCCCCCATTGCGTATTGGACGAAGCAGTCAACTTGAGCGTTTTCACCGTGAATATCAAGGTAATAGCAGGTTTTTCAAAGGCGCGGTGAGTCTGCTTTATCCTTCCCAAATTGACATGTGGGGTTACTATTTAACGTGGTCAGCCAGTTGTTTCTGGCAGGCCGATTTATCGTTTTTTGTTATTCATGTTGATTGGAGCTCAGGTTCATGCGTAGACAGGCTTTTACATTGGTCGAGTTGCTAGTGGTCATTGCGATCATTGGTATTCTCGTGGGATTGCTACTACCAGCCGTCCAGGCGGCGCGGGAGGCAGCCCGCCGTATGCAGTGTTCGAATAATCTCAAGCAGATTGGGTTGGCACTTCACAATTACGAGTCGGCCTTCAAGATGTTCCCGGCCGGCACCTTTAATGATGCCACCAAGGGCACAGCGAATAACTCTTCACCGCATCCCATGTTGATGCCCTTCCTTGAGAATACCAACGCCTTCAATCTATTTGATTTCAAGGTCGACCTGAACACGCACGTCAATAACCTGGCAGCGCGTCAGCAGAATGTGCCCACGTTTCTATGTCCTTCGCACCCTGAGGCGGCGGCCTTCATACTGGCTGGGACACAGTGTCCGCAGGGGTGTGGTCAGACCAACTACGTGCAAAGCTTAGGTAACAACGCAAACTATGCGAGCAATAACGGGCCGTTTGGTCGTCGATTCGGTGCGCGTTTCCGCGACATTGGGGACGGGACCAGCAACACGGCTGCCTTCGCAGAGATTCTGAGAGGACCGGCGTCGAACTCGGGCAACACGATTGTCGTCCCAGCTGGCTCACCACAAGACTACATGGTGGCCACCAATTTGCCTTTCGGCACATGGGACGCCAGTTCGACCGGTGATACGATCGCCGTACCAGCTTGCGATAACCGCGCTACTGGCGCTTGGGCGTATCGAGGTAAGCAGTACTATCGCGGCCTCGTCGTGACCACGTATTACTCGCACACGTTGACGCCTAATTCAAAGCGTCGCGATTGTATTCGAGGCACGGGGCTGGATCGTGGACATTTGGCAGCTCGTAGTTTTCATACTGGCGGCGTGCAGTGTGTCTTGGCCGACGGTAGCGTCCATTTTGCTTCGAGTTCTATAGACGAACTAGTGTGGCGGGGCATCGGTAGCCGCATGGATGGCGAGATCGTTTCGCCTGATTGGTAACACGCATGGCAAGCTTATCTTGCTTTGTATGACAGGTCATGCGTTGTTGGCAGATCGCGGCACACCCTGCGTGTGCCGCTTAATCCCAATACCGTTCAACGAAGGGCGTTTTCACGTAGGCGAGTCTCTCCGAGACTCGCGAATTTCACCAAAAGGCTCAGGACTCGCGTCTCGGAGAGACGCGGCTACGT
>JADLDX010000088.1 GCA_020846515.1 Pirellulaceae bacterium | reverse complement strand
TTTAACAGTCAGCCGCAGGCGTACTTCTTAGACAGTCAGCTGATAGCCAGCCTCAGAGATAGCCAGCCTCAGAGATAGTCAGCCTCAGAGTCAGCCCCGAGTACGCCTGCGGCTGACTGTTAAACGCTCGTTTCACTCGGGCTCTGTTTCGGGTTTGTCTTTGCGAAAGACGGCGACCACATCTTCGACGGGCACGACAAACAGTTGGTTATCGGGTTCGAAGTCCACGGGGATGGCATTTTTGGGATGGAAGAGAATTTTGTCGTATTGTCGGAGTGGTACATCTTCGTCGTGGGCGACTTGACGACTAATGGTTACGATACGTCCGGTGATCGTTGGGATCTCAGCCGCGTCTGGGAGCGCTATCCCTCCTTTGGTTTCACGTTTCGGCTCATCCTTTAATACTAGCACGCGCGCTCCGATGGGTTCGATGAATTGCAACGGTGCGCTTTTCTTTGGCATGAGGCGATCGATAAAGGTTAGAGGGCGGTGACGGTCGCTGTTTGATCAGGTTTTTCTGCTCAGGCTAGCTGTAATGCTAGCTGTAGAGACCAAGATGACAACCTTGGGGGATGACACGGTTTCACAGATGAGCCTGGCTAGAATCACAACGTAATGCAGTCCTGGAGGGTCGGCAAGACGATTTTGTCGATTCTGACCTAGGATTCGTCACGGTTGCTCTTGAAAGTCAGGCCGCTTTTGCGATACTTGCCCGTTTCCTATACAGCCTTGACATAGGCGGCCTGCCCCAAAGCACAGGTGCGCAGCCCCAAGTGATGGACCAGAGAGATGATTGAGACAATCGAAGTAAAGCCCCGCGAAGCAGTCGGTACCTCGCGAGTTCGCAAGTTGCGAGCCACGGGATTGGTCCCGGCCGTGCTGTACGGTCACGGCGAAGCCAATGTGAATTTGGCCATTGCCAAAGAGGCCGTCAACTTGGTGATCCGTCATGGATCGAAGATGTTGGCGTTGACCGGCGCCGTCCAGGACACGGCTCTCCTGCGTGAAGTGCAGTGGGATGCTTATGGAACTGAGGTATTGCATGTTGACTTGACTCGCGTTTCGAAAGACGAAGCCGTGGAAGTCACATTGCCAGTAGAATTGCATGGCGAGGCGCCCGGCTTGACCGAGGGCGGCCAGCTTAAGTTCACGTCACATGAGCTGCACATTAAGTGTCCGGCCGGTTCGATTCCTGAGCATTTGGTGGTCTCGGTCGCCAATTTGCACTTGGGTCAGAGCGTGCATGCCAACGACGTCAAGCTGCCCGAAGGTGCTACGATGCTCACACCAGCATCGGTCGTGGTTGTGCAGATTGTAGCCGCTACGGCTAGTGACGACGAAGGCGCAGCCGCGACGGCCGAGCCGGAGCTGATTCGCAAAGAAAAAGCAGACGACAAGTAGATTTGAACTCCCGTGTGATGGCGTACGAGCGTGACGGACGAGCTCACCAAGACTCGAATGGTCGTTGGACTGGGCAATCCGGGTCCCAAGTACGCTTCGACGCGGCATAATATTGGTTTTGACGTGCTGGAGATTTTGGCTCGCCGACAAGCGGCCGACTCTCCGCGGATGAAGTTTGATGGACAGTTGACCACGATCAAGGTGGCTGGGCAGCCAGTCATTTTGTTCTGGCCACTAACGTATATGAATGAGAGTGGCCGAGCCGTTGCGGCGGCAGTCAAGTTTTACAAACTTGACCCGATTGGTGACGTGTTGGTGGTTTGCGATGACCTGAGTTTGCCATTGGGTAAACTACGAGTACGTGCCCGAGGGTCTTCGGGTGGTCAAAAAGGACTGGGTGACATTTTGCGAGCCTTGGGTACGCAGGATATCGCGCGTTTAAGAGTGGGCATTGAACCGGCTCCGTCCAATTGGGATGTGGCTGACTATGTGCTGAGTCGGTTCCGGAAGGATGAGCAAGATGTCATAGCTGTGGCCAAGGAACGAGCCGCCGATGCCGTCGAACTCTGGTGCCGTGAAGGTACTACCAATTGCATGAACAAAGTAAATGGATCCGCTGGCAATTAAGACGAGTGCTTAATTCTGGCGGCTGAATCTGGTGGCTAGGTCTGACTTACGAAGGGCTTGACGCTACGATCAAAAAAATTTTTCGACGAGAAAACATCGGCTTCGGTACCTCCGGCGCCTTGACGACCTCCATATAGTGGGATTGAGATTTTCGGGAGACTTGGAACTTGGCGACGCAATACTACGACTGCTTCTTTTTGTTTGATAGCAACCGCTACAACCGTGATCCGGGTGGAGTGTCTGCTACGGTTCATGCATCCGTGGAGAAGTTCGGTGGCGAGATCCTGGCTAGCCGTTTGTGGGATGAACGCCGTTTGGCGTTTCCTATCAATGGTCACACCAAGGGCACGTACTGGATCACCTACTTCAAGATGGATTCGTTGCAGTTGAAGGATTTCAATCGCGACTGCCAGTTGAACGAGAACATCATGCGTTTTATGGTGACGCGTGTCGATCCGCGACTGGTTGACACCTTGGTTGCCCACGCCCTCGGCAAAGTCACGCCGCCCCCACGCGATGTGGAGGTTGTGGCTGTCGGAGTGGGTGATGACCTCGATGTTGAGGATGGTGTGGACTTCGATCCGGAAGACGACGCATAGTTTGCGCCCTCTGTCCCCAGGAGTTGAAACACGATGGCAAGTTACAATCGAGTCATTTTGATGGGTAATATCACCCGTGACATCCAGTTGCGCTGGACGCCCGGTGGTACCCCCGTTACCGAAGTCGGTTTGGCCGTAAGCGATCGACGCAAAGGTCAAAATGGCGAATGGATCGATGAGACGACATTTGTGGATGTGACGTTCTGGGGTCGGACGGCTGAAGTGGCCGCCGAATACTTGAGCAAAGGTTCGCCGGTATTTGTCGAAGGCCGCCTCAAGCTTGACACTTGGGAAAAAGAGGGTCAGAAACATTCCAAGATTCGGGTCGTTTGCGATCGCATGCAACTGATTGGCTCGCGTGGCGGTGCTGGTGGCGAAGGTGCTCCGCGCAATCCTACCCAAGCTCCTGCAGCGGCTTCCACGGCCGTCCATCAGCAGCACGATGATTACGGGGCCGATTCACGTAGTCATACGATCGATAACGAACGCGAAGCCAGTGGCTTTGCCCAAGACGAAATTCCGTTCTAAAGAATGAGCGTCGTCCAACGGATACGACGCGTTTCCGAAGAACTGTTCATCAAATACTGTTTATAGACAAGCCAACACGACAGACTGATAGGGTTTCCGAAAAATGGTAGCTTCACAACCGCGCCTGGCCAAAAAGTTCAAGCGATTGCCCAAAGGTGAAAACGGCGGCGTTCAATTGCTGCTGACCCAAAACGTCGACCACGTCGGCAAGCAAGGTCAAGTTGTCGAAGTCAAGGCTGGGCATGCCAACAACTATCTGCTGCCACAAGGCTTGGCCATTGTCGCCACAGACCACCACAAGCGCATGGTCGAGAAGCACAAGGCTCGCTTGCTGGAAATCGAACGTCAACGACTCAGCGGCCTGCAAGCCCTGGCCGACAAGATTGCCCAGCAATCGATCACCATCGAAGCCAATGCCAATGACGAAGGTCATCTCTACGGCAGCGTGGGTGCAGTGGAAATCGTGGCGGCTTTGAAGGCCACCGATATCCATGTCACCACCGATCAGATCCGTTTGACCGGTCCGCTCAAGGAACTGGGGCTGTACACTGTCAAGGTTCACCTACATCAAGAGATCGAAACCGATCTCAAGGTCTGGGTCGTTCCCACGGCCACCTAACGCCACCTTGGCGATGCGGCTCGATTTATTTAAGACACGCTCAGCCGGAAGCCAACTCGCTTCGGCTTTGCGAGTGAGGGGATGTGGCGGAACTGGCAGACGCGCTAGACTTAGGATCTAGTACCGCAAGGTGTGCAGGTTCAATTCCTGTCATCCCCATTGGCCTTCGGCCAATAGAGAGTAGACAAGAGAAAGTAGAAAGTAGAGATTTTGCAGCCCTAGGAACTCTACTAGGGCCAGCCGTACTCATCAATGAGAATCTCTTTCTCGCCGTCTACTCGGTCTACTTTCTACCCTCTACTCTCTTTCTTTTGATTGCGGGCGTTCAGCCCAATCCGATCCTTTGGACGCGTGATAATCTTTCGCGATTTTGCGCTCATTCTCAGGTGCGTCGCCGCACTAACTCTGCAACTCGCCTTCGTTTCCTAAGCAGAGATCGAAATGGACAAGCAAATTCAGCGTTCAGATGCCGAATTGGTCGAGGCAGCCTGCAACGGGGACGTAGATAGCTATCGCTGCTTGTACGAGAAACACTACCGGCTA
>JADLDX010000087.1 GCA_020846515.1 Pirellulaceae bacterium | reverse complement strand
CTGTCCAATTAGTTGCCGAACAAATAGGGATCTTGTCCCATCGCAAAACAAGATCGCTTTTTCTCCCAATCGTTTCGGAGGACGATTAAGCGATCGATCAAGTATTTTCGCTCCGTCCGACGTTGAGCTCGTTCGAACAGTCGAAAGAGTTTTGTTAGTTGATCTGGCGAAGCCTGAGCATACTTTGTCTTCAAGCGATTGGCTGGCCGGGCACCCAAGCCGGTCACGAGAATCTCGTCGTCTAACGAAACAAGGACTTGGTAGCTGCCTGGGTCGCCTTGACGCGACGCTCGGCCGATCAGTTGCCAATCGATGCGTTGACTTTCATGGATCTCGGTCACGATAACGTGCAGGCCTCCTGCGTCACGTACTGCCGGTGAAAGTTGAATATCTGTCCCGCGCCCGGCCATGTTTGTGGCGATCGTGATTGTGGCCGACTGGCCTGCCATCGCGATTATTTCAGCTTCGCGTGAGAGTTGTTTGGCATTTAGTATCTGAAATGTGAGCCCATATGCGTGTAAGTAGGACGCGAGCAACTCTGACTGGCCCACGCTGCGCGTACCGATCAGCACGGGCCGCCCGAGCTGGATCAGCTGCTGAGCACATTGGGCCACAGCGTCAAATTTCTGCGTCATGGTAGCGAAGACACGCGCGGGCCTGGACGTTCGCATAGTGGGGCGGTGCGTAGGGATTCGCACGACATGTTTCTTATACACGCGATTGAATTCGCGACGTGATGTCCAGGCGGTGCCTGTCATACCCGCGAACATTTTGTAGCGACGAAAGAGCGACTGTATCGTGATTGATGCCGCCGTGCGAGTGGGCGGTGTGATCTCGACACCTTCCTTGGCCTGCACGGATTGTTGAATGCCGTGTTGCCACTGACGGCCTTCCGCCGGTCGCCCCGTAAACTCATCGACGATCACGATCTCGCCATCGCGAATCGTGTAGTCTTTATCCATGTGCAGGTCTCTACGAGCCTTGATGGCATTGCGCAAGTAATCGTAGATCTCACCGATAGAGGCTGGTTGCGCGTGGTCGTACAGCGGCAAACGCCGCGCGAGCATGACACCTTCGGCGTTTAGATTCACGCGCTGATTGACTGCATCCACGTGGAAGTGTCGATGCTCTTCAAACAAAGCTGCATGTTCGGCCGCCCAGCGATAGTACTGGTTAGAGCTCTTGGCTTGAGCCAAGTCGTGCATGCCAATTACCAAGGGTGTCCGCGCTTCGTCGATCAAAATACTATCAGCTTCGTCGACTAGTGCATAATTGGTACCCCGCATTACGCCTGCGCGACTGTCGCCCGTACTTGCCTGCTCCAATCGATCACGTAGAAAATCGAAACCAAACTCTTTGGCTGCGCCATAGGTAATGTCGCAACGATAAGCCCGTTGACGCTGGGGGCCGATGAGATTTTCTGTAAGCACATCGACAGACAGCCCCAGCATGTGAAACAGGGGACGCAGATGCTGGCAGTCACGCTCCGCCAAATAGTCATTAAACGTCACCATGTGAACTCCTTGTCCGTACAAGGCCAGCAGATAGCAAGCCAAGGACGCAGTCAGCGTTTTGCCTTCCCCGGTTTTCATCTCGGCAATGTGACCATGGACCATTTCGATGCCACACAGTAGCTGGACATCATGGTGAACCATTCCCAGACACCGCCGCGACGCTTCCACAACCACTGGAAACCCCTTGAGGATCAACGCGTCTTTAGCAGTGCCGATCATCGCAAGATGTTTCAGCTCCAAGCTGCGAGCCCGCAGTTCGGTCTCCGTCAGCGATCGGACTTCTGCCGACGCTCGTCGAATTCGAGAGATGAGTTTAGCGCGGTTCATAAATAGAGGCGACTCAACCATCGGTGAGCAAGCCAGAGGTGTCTCTGCGTAGGCAAACGCACTGCAAACGGTGGATTGATTCTAAGCAATCGAACAATGTCCCCTTTTCGGTAACGCTGTGAAGCATTTTAGAAGCGGAATTGCGCAAGCCGTCCGGTATATCCCGGTAGTTATAGGAACCGGAGGGCTTGCGCCCAACCGCTACAAATGCCGGGTTTCACGAGCAAACATGCTTCACAGCGTTGCCTTTTCGGGGTGCGATTGCTCCCTTGGACCATTCTTTGGTAAGCGGCCCTTGGGTAATCGATTCTCGCACACAGACCCCTGCTGAATTAGACTACTTAGTCCCAGTCGTGCTGGCCAGATCAAGCTGGCCGGATCAAGCCGAATGATCTGAATGTGTTTTTGATGGACGAGCTCTGCTCATGTGCCTTTGACTGGCTTTTCTTGCTCACGTGCGAACTTTGATGCCGCCAATTGATATTGAAGAATTTGATCGTCTTGTGACTTCCGCCGAACGTCCGGGATTGGGAGTCTATTCGCGCATCATGGAGCGTTTGGTGGCTGTTACCGGCGCGAAAGCCGGCGCTTTCTGGAACTGCGACGACAAACCGTTTACGGCCATCGTCCATTATTCCGCAGGTGAAGCCGCTAAGATCGGTTTCTCGCAGAGCGACCATGACCGAATTTTGGCTCAGGTCGTCCAGCAGCAGCGCAGCGCGGTCGTAAAGTCGAAAGCCATAGATTCCTCGGAAGCACCGACCCTCTTTTTTGCGCCGGTAAAGGGGCATACTCGTCGAGTGGTCGAATTGGTGTTTCCCGGCAACCATCGTATACGCAGCTCTCGCGAATTCTTGCAGGAACTCCACCGCATTTGTGAGGTGTTCGAAAAACTCCAACCGCTCGCCAACGCGGCCATGGACTCGGCGCGTCCAGTCGCCCAAGAGCACATATCCGTCGAGGCCTTCAGTCGCTACGTGCACGCGTTGCACAGTTCGATGGATGGCCGCTTGACTGCTGCCAATATCGCTAATGAATCGCGTCAGTTGCTTGACTGCGATCGCGTGAGTGTCGTGCATTGGCATCGAGGTCGTTTCCGAATTCTCGCCATCAGTGGTCAAGTGGCGGTGAATCGACGGAGCAATACGGTGCAACTTCTGGAGCGGTTAGCAGCCGAAGTTTTAAAAGCCAAAACGGAGTTGTGGTATCCGACTGATGAAGAACTTGTACCGCAGATCAAATCGGTCCTTGATGCGTACTTGGTTCAGGCAACGACGCGTAGCCTTGTCATTCAGCCGATAGCCGCCCTCGCTCTGGCGCAGCATGAAGACACGGACGAGAGCCAGCGAACCTCAAACGTTGTCATCGGTGGAGTCATCTACGAACACAATCGCGAACTCTGGTCGCGTGCCGAGCAAGCCACAACCCTAAATCTGACTACGCAGCAGAGTGGTAATGCGTTTCGAAATGCCAAGCAGCATCAGGAACTCTTCCTTTATCCACTCTGGCGATGGCTGGGTAAATCGAGGTTGTTGACGTCACCAGCCCGACTACCCACAACGCTCCTTGTGTTCGCCGCACTAGTCGCGCTGAGCCTGTTCCTCGCATTCTGGCCTGTTCCGTTTTATATCTCGGCGTCCGGCATTCTCGTGCCTCAGGACCGCCGGTT
>JADLDX010000086.1 GCA_020846515.1 Pirellulaceae bacterium | reverse complement strand
GCGAATACGGCAATGTCAGAACTCGTTGAGCGATTGTTAGCCTCCAAGCAATATGGGCAGCGCTGGGCTCAGCACTGGCTTGATCTAGTGCGCTATGCGGACACTGCCGGTGATGCAGCGGACTACCCCGTGCCCGAAGCCTACAAGTTTCGCAATTATGTGATCGATGCCTTCAACGACGACAAACCTTATGACCAATTTGTTCGTGAGCAAATCGCCGGTGATTTGCTCAGCAGTGACAACCCCGACCAGACGTGGGCGCAAGCGATTGCCACCGGTTACATAGCGATCTCGCGTCGGATTGGCGTTACACCAGAGAGTTTGCCTCATATTACGATTGAAGATACGATCGACAACGTCGGCAAAACATTTCTTGGTTTGTCCATCGGTTGCGCGCGATGTCATGATCACAAGTTTGATCCCATTCCCACCAGCGACTATTACGCGCTGTATGGGATTTTCAAGAGCACGGTTTACCCACATGCAGGCGCCGAGCACAAACCCTACCGCAACGATTTTGTTTACCGCGTAGGCAAGATCGAGGCTGATCGCTTGCTGACTGATGCGCGCTCGGCCATCGCACCGCTGCTGAAGAAAGAACGAGCTGCGTTCGAACGTTACAAAGAGTTTCAAATCCGGCCAGTGGATAGACCAGGCTATAACCGCGATGTCGCCTGGCGCGCAGTGATCGCCTTGAGGAATGAGATAGCTGAAGCAGCCAAGTCTTTCCCGGAAATGGAAACAGCCTACGCAGTGAGCGAAGGCAAACCAGAAGATGCCTTCATCCAGAAACAGGGCGAACCTCGCAACCAAGGTGAACTTGCTCGCCGAGGTTTTCTTCAGATACTTGGCGGCCAGGTCCTGCCGCCAGGGCTTGCCAATCAGAGCGGGCGATTGCAGTTGGCCAATTGGATTGCCGACGAGAACAATCCATTGACAGCCCGTGTGATCGTCAACCGCATTTGGCATCACCACTTTGGCCGCGGTTTGGTGGCCACGACCAGCGACTTTGGTGTGCGCGGCAGCCCGCCTTCGCACCCTCAGTTGCTCGATTTTCTCGCGCAGTACCTGGTCGAAAACAAATGGTCGATCAAACAACTGCACCGGCTGATATTGAACTCGAAGACCTACCAACTGGACAGTTGCGATGTGCCTGAGAGCTCCGCGTCGGATCCCGAAAATATCTATCTGTGGCGCAGCAATCGCCGCCGTTTGGATGCGGAGCAAATCCGAGATTCGATTCTGACTTTTAGTGGTCAACTAGATGAAACCACTGGCGGGCGCCACCCGTTTCCTCATCCATTGACCTATTTCTACCGACAACATGAGCCCTTTGTTGGCAATTTCGAAACCAATCACAGAACGATCTTCCAATTCCGCCAGCGGATTCGCAAAAATTCTTACCTTGATACGTTTGACGCCTCCGACGGGAATTTGCATGTAGGCGAGCGTAGAGCGACAACCACCAGCATCCAATCCCTCTTCTTCCTCAACTCCGAATTCATCGATCAGCAATCCAAAGCCATTTCTGAGCGGCTTACGGAGCAGACCCTATCTCCCGAACATCAAGTGCAATGGCTCTACTCGAACCTGTTTGGACGCTCGGCCAATCAGGAGGAAGTTCAAGCCGTGCTGGTTGCGATAAGCCGCTTGGAAGGCGTCGATCAAACCGAGGCCGCCTGGCCATGGTTAATCCGATCCATGTTGTGTAGTAACTCGTTCTTGTTCGTCGATTAATTAGTTGGAGTAGCCACCGTCGCCAGACGGTGGACAGTGCGTTGTAGCCACCGTCGCGAGACGGTGGACAAGCCGAATAAACAGTTATGGACTACAAAATGAGTCGCGATCCACCGCTTGGCAGCTTGGCAGCGTTGGCTACCTGAGTCGCGATGCACCGCTCGGCAGCGGTGGCTACCTGTAATTACAAAGTTAATCTGATCATGCAGCCCAATCGTCGACAGATAATTCGCTCTCTCGCTGGCAGCGGCTTGCTACTGCCTGGACTGATTTCGGAACTTGCCGCCGGCGATAACCCAGCCGCGCAAGCGCACTCGCAAATGGCGGATCCGCTTGCGCCGAAGCAACCCCATTTTGCGGCCAAAGCCAAGCGAGTCATTTTTTTGTTCATGACCGGTGGCGTTTCGCACATCGATACGTTTGATCCCAAGCCGCTGCTCACCGCGCGTCATGACACGCAATATAAGCCCAACCGTTACTACAAGGGCAGCGTTTGGAAATACAAACGTTATGGCCAGTCAGGCACAGAAGTCAGCGATCTATTCCCACATATCGGCGGCATCATGGATGAAGCTTGCCTAATCCGTTCGATGACCAACATCAATGGGGATCACTTTGGTGCGACCATTGGTATACATACTGGTTCGGCAACCTTTAACCGTCCGAGCATCGGCTCTTGGGTTAGCTATGGATTGGGGACCGAGAACTCGAATCTCCCAGCCTTCATGGTTATTTCGCCCGGCTTGCCCTATGCAGGTGGACAAGTCTGGGGATCGGATTTCCTGCCCGCGGTTCATCAAGGCACGCGAGTCATTCCTGGACCCGAGCCGATCGCCAATATGCATCGTCGAGCTCGTACGGCCGACGTCCAGCGCACGGAGCTGGACATGCTGGCCTACTTCAATCAACAGCATTTGATCCATCGCGAAAGCGATTCGCAACTGTCGGCGCGGATCAAGTCGTATGAGACTGCGGCTGGTATGCAGATGGCAGCGCCGGACTTGTTTGACCTGCGTCAAGAATCCAAAGCCACGCTTGATCTGTATGGTTTGGAACCTGGTGACACCACTGGTTTTGCATGGCAGTGTTTGGTCGCTAGACGGATGGTGGAGCGTGGCGTTCGATTTGTCGAACTGATCGATGGCGACAGCAATGTCGATCGGAACTGGGATGCACACGCAGAACTGACCAAGTACGAGCGATTGGCTAAGAACGTCGACCAGCCAGTCGCGGCACTCGTCAAGGACTTGAAATTGCGTGGGATGCTGGACGATACGCTGGTCGTATTCACTACCGAGTTTGGACGCGAACCCTTTCTACCATCGCCAGGCACCAACGGTCGTGGACACCACGCGCGCGTCTTTAGTACTTGGCTGGCGGGAGCCGGCGTTCGAGGCGGAATGGTCTACGGCCGCAGCGACGAATTCGGCGATGGCGTGGCTGAGAACGCGGTCTCTGTCCATGACCTGCAAGCGACGATTCTCCATCAGTTGGGCATCCATCACGAGCGGCTCACCTATCGCCATGCTGGCCGCGACTATCGCCTAACCGACGTGCACGGTCGAGTCGTACACGACATTCTATCGTAAGCACGTCCGATCCTGACCACGTGGTTAGAGAAGTCTTTCGCTAAGAAGTGTAGCGAAACGTTTCTCTATTGCAGTACAGTCACGACGTGATGATTTGGCCGTAGTAGGCTATCATGCGCCGTGGCCACCGTAGCCAGACGGTGGGCCGCCATGCGTAGCAGACGAGAGCGTATAGCCACCGCTTGGCAGTGGTGGCTACATTTC
>JADLDX010000085.1 GCA_020846515.1 Pirellulaceae bacterium | reverse complement strand
GCCATGGCCACAATTGCACACAAGTGCGGCCATGCACTGAGCAAGCCGATTTGCAAATTCGTTGACTGCTGGTACTGTTCTTTGATGAGTGTTGGAAAGTAGGCACTTCCTGCGTTAGTACCGACTGCCACTGTAAAATAGATCGCGATCAGCAACCAGACGCGTGGTTGCAGCATCGCTTGCCAACGGTCCGGTCCATGTTGCTCACGCCTTGCCCGATCTTCTTCAGCAAGATGATCGACTAACCAGCGACGCTGATCGTCACTGAGCCATCGCGCGTCTTGCGGTGAGTCCTGCAAATAAATCAAAACTAGGATACCGACGAGTGCAGTCGGCAATCCCTCCAGCAGAAACAGCCATTGCCATCCATGCCATCCGTTCATTCCGTTGAAATGATCCATGATCCAACCCGAAATCGGATTGCCCAACATATTCGATAGGCCAATTGCCAGCATGAAGAACGCTGTCATCTTGGCGCGCTGCCGATCGGGAAACCAATACGTCAGGTAGAGAATAATCCCAGGAAAGAAGCCCGCTTCTGCAATCCCCAACAAGATGCGTAGCGCGTAAAACGTCCAGATATCCGTGGCGAACATGGTCGCGGCCGAGATTAATCCCCAGCTGATCATGATTCGAGCGATCCATCGTCTCGCACCAAAGCGTCGCATCAGCAGATTGCTCGGTACTTCGAACAAGAGGTAACCGAGATAGAACATCCCGTAGCCGAGATCGAACGCGGCTTTGCTCAGCCCCAAGTCATCCTGCATGGCCAGGCGAGCGAAACCAACGTTGGCGCGATCGAGAATGTTTAGCACATAGAGCAAGCAGACGAACGGAATGATGCGCCATGCGACGGTACGCAGAGTTGACGAAGGCAACAAGTAATCGGCAGTAGGCGGTAGGGAGTGATCTGTTTTTCTGCTCATGATTTTCGTCCCACTGCTCAATAGAGCACAATCACGCGTCCTATTGGTCAATAGGATGTGGATTGGAGTTGCAGTCTTTCGATGGCATCTCGCGAAGTTCTTTCGTAAAACGCTGCGTTGTTGGGCTGTGTCAGGTCGTCGTTAAACGTGGGTATCATCTCCGTCATACGTTCCCGTCCTTCCGAGCTAGCGAGGAGTTGAGGCAAGCACATCCGGATGACTTCGAGAGCGATGTTGACCGCAACCGATGCACCAGGTGACGCACCCAATAGCGCCGCGAGCGAACGATCGGCGGGAGAAAATACTTCTGTGCCGAAATAGACCGCACCACGGTCGGCTTTCTTGATGGCCTGCACGCGAATGCCCGCCTGCACAAGGCGCCAATCTTCGAGACGGGCGTTGGGATAATATTCCCGTAACGCTTGGACACGATGTTCCATGCTTTGCAGACCTTGCGCGACCAAGTAGCGCAAGAGCGCACGATTGCAAACAGCGGAGCGTAGCATCGCGCCGAGATTGCCCAGGTGAACAGAGCGCGGTAGGTCACTCCAGCGTCCAGTGAGCTTGAGAAAACGGGTGGTCCACGAGGCAAAGGGACCGAAGAGCAACTGTCGCCGGCCATCGAGTCTGCGCACGTCGAGATGCCCCGAACCTAGGGAGGGGGACGATGGAGGAGTGGCGCCGTAGACCTTTGCGTTATGCCGCACGCAGATGGCGGGCGCATCGCATACCAGCCACTGTCCACCAATCGGAAAGCCACCTAGTCCAGCAACCTCGGCAAGTCCTGTGGATTGCAGCAACGGAAGGCTGCCACCACCCGCGCCCACGAATACGAATTTCGCCCGTTGATCACGCACTTCACCCGAGGCAACACAGCGCAAGCCAATCTGCCACTGGCCGTCGCCGCGTCGAAGTCGTGTCACTTTCCAGCCCGTAGCGACACCACATTCGTCTTGCTGCGCGAGCCAGACGCAGAGTCGGCGAGCGAGCAAACCGAAGTTGACTTCAGTTCCATCGCCTATCGTCGCTGCTACTGGGCCGGAAACGCGACCCTCCATCACCAGAGGTGCCCATTCTTCAATGACAGAACTGTCGGTTGTGATGTGCATATTGCGAAAGAAATGATGATCCTTCATCGCTGCGTGTCGAGCTTGCAAGAAGTCGACGTCATCCGACCCCTTCACAAAACAGATGTGGGGAACTGAGTGAATAAAGTCCGCAGGCGCCCCCACCACCCCGCCTGCAGACATCGCTCCCCAGAACTGTTTCGAGTGTTCAAATTGCTCGAAGATGCGCAGTGCCCGCACAATCGGGACGCGTCCGTCAGGATCACGGCTCGGAGTGTAACTCATCTCACACACACCGGCGTGGCCAGTTCCGGCGTTGTTCCAGCCATCTGACGCTTCCCGCGCGAGCTCGGGTGCCACCTCGATCATCTGAATTCGAAGGCGTGGATCAAGCCGCTTGAGCATCACCGCCAATGTCGACGACATGATCCCGCTCCCGACAAGCACGACATCGGGTGCGTCGACAATGTGTGGCACGACAGCATCGGCATCAACCAGGCTGTCAACCTTGGCTAGTTTGTTCGCCGACCCTTCGGGCCGAAGAGAATTCGACATATTTGGGTCGATGGTTACTCACGTCCCTTATGGTATTTGCACAGATGGCAAGGCCGGAGCACAGATATCTCCGGAGCACAGATATATCAGTTTACAATGTTTGGCAACGGTTCTCCGCGCAAGGCCATGATTGCGATCTTTGCAGCGGTCTCGCGAAGTGTTCTAACGGACTTGGGGCTTGCCGAAGCGATGTGAGAAGCTGCAATAACATTCGGCATTAATCGCAGTAGGTTTTCCGGCGGCAGCGGCTCTTGTTCAAACACATCGAGCGCGGCGGCTGAGATCTTTCCCGATTGCAACGCAGCGATGAGTGATCCCGAGTCGATTAGATCGCCGCGCCCCAAATTTACTACGACCGAACCTTGCTTCATGCGACCGAGTGAATCTTCATTCAGCAACTTCTTCGTCTGCGGCGTAGACGGGCAATGTAGAGTCACGATGTCGGATTGAGCCAGCAACTCGTCGAGCGAGACTGGTTCGCAACCGGCTGCTCGTACAGTGTCAGCCGGAACGAAGGCGTCATGCACGAGCCGCCGACACTTGAAGGGAGCCAGTCTCGCGGCTACTTCACGACCAATGCGGCCGAAGCCGACAATCCCCACGGTTTGATCACACAGGGTTCGCAATTGATCAAGCGGCGTCGCTTGCCCCCATTTTCCGTCGCGAACATGCAGCGTGTTCGGAACTACTTGTCGTGTGGTGCCCAGTATGAATGCGAGCGTGTGATCAGCGACCTCGTCGATGCAGTAGTCCGGGATGTTGCAGACAGGAATGCCCCGCTCGCGCGCCGCCTTTACATCGACGTTGTCGTAGCCAATACCGTAGCGGACGATGACCTTCGCGCACTGCATGGCTCCGATCACTTCAGCGTTGATCGGTGCGAATTGTGTGATGACTGCATCCGCATCGGCGGCGAGTCGCTTTAACGCCTCAACTTGCTTGTCATTGCCGCTCCGCAACTCGCCTCCTGCGGCGCGAATGAGCGACTCTTCGATATCGAGGGAGGGAAATGTATAGTCGGTAATTGAGACGATTGGCATGGAAAGTTCCCTACGACAAATGAAAGCGTCGCTGTTGACGACGATCTTATTGTAAGATAATCCATTCACTTGTGGTTTCCCCTGCAATCCCTACCGTGAGTATTTCGAGATGCAGACTCTTCGCCGGCCAAAAGTGCGCGACCAGGTCGCCAATCAGATCCAGCAGTACATCGTCGCGGAGAAGCTTGGCCCAGGTGATCGGCTCCCGACGGAATCCAAGCTTGCCGAGACCTTTGGCATTAGTCGAATGAGTCTTCGCGAAGCCACGAAAGCGTTGGAGTTTTTGGGAATCGTGGAATCGAAGGCTGGGGTTGGGCTGACCGTTAGGCGCATCGACATGGAACGGCTCACGGAACATTTGAGCTTTCATGCCGGCTTGCTGGAGGCTGATCCGCAGCAGCTCATCGACAGCCGCGTGATTTTGGAAACCGGTGTGCTGCCGCATGTTGTCCAGCGGATGAAAAAAGACCCGGCGATTGAAGCGGGTCTGCGCGAGATCATCCGGCAGTTTGAGTCGGCACGCGACCTGAAGACCTTCATCGCGATTG
>JADLDX010000084.1 GCA_020846515.1 Pirellulaceae bacterium | reverse complement strand
GCGTACATCGCATCCATGGCCTCCATCGCTTGTGGGCCTCCGTACAAGTTCTGCACGTTGATATAGCCGACGTGAAAGCCTTTGGCGAGCAACGCCTTGTCGGCTTGCGGCTCGTGCCCAAAAAACTCAGTCCGCCAGATCCACGGCTTTGAAGCGGCCGGCGTTTTGGGAGCGATCAAGAATGCCTGACGCCCAGCCACTTGAAAGTTAATCTTCTCGTAACCTTCCCACGTTTCACCCTGGCAGGCTACCGGCGCTACGGCAAGTAACGCCAGGCAGAGCAGGGGTACGGAGAACTGGTTCAGACAAGTCAGGGGAGTTCGATTGGTCATGAGCTAGTCACCGGAAGGTAATCGTCAGAAGTACTTGGACTTGAAGCTGCGTCGCCTGAATCCACCGTCTGGCGACGGTGGCTACATAGAGGTCCACCGTTTGGCGACGGTGGCTTCCCAGCTGCTATTAGGGTACGGGGCGCAGGACCACTCGGCGTACGTCCATTACGGCGACACCTGGTTTGGTTTGCGGTTTGATGGCCAATGCGTGCGAGCCGCTGGGCAGATCGACGACGCCGATGGTCCGCAGGATCATATGCTGAAAGTGGCCCGTTTCTACCACCGTAAACTTCAGCGTTTGTCCAGCAACTTCGACGTTCACCTCGGAGCCGCCTGCGCCGGTGCCACAACCTTGCTGAACTTCGATCTCATATTTGCCCGCTTTGGCCACATCGAACTTCCATTCAGCCCAATCTTTCGGGTTGGTCCAGAATCCGAGCACATTCTTATGGCTCTCAGGTTCGTAACGCATTTTTTCGGCATGCACGATCGCATCTTTGGCATGCAAGCGAATATCGCCAGAGGCCGGAGTGACTTTGGGTTTATTCCCGGCAGTAGCCTGGCTCATGGCTTTGCGCCAATCTTTCCAACCTGGTTCCGTAGCAGCCGCTGTTTTCTCAGGCACTAGTTTCGAAGAATCCTGTTGGCCATAAATCGTCTGATGCATATCCGCCTTGAAGCCGGGGTTAGGCGTAGGCATTTGAGCGCCCACACGTTTGCGCCAGGCGGCTAGTTCTTGACGCAGTTTGTCCGCACGCTCGCGGTCCTGCTTGGACAGATCCTGTTTTTCACTGGGATCTGCGGCCAGATCGTACAATTCCACTGAGTCATCTTCAAAGTGCTCGATGAGTTTAAAATTGCCCGAACGAATCGCGCCGGCTGGTCGGCCACCTTGATTGGTGTAGTTAGGAAAGTGCCAGAACAAGGAGCGCTGAGCGAACTTCTCACCGCGTAACAATGGCATCAAACTAACGCCATCCAGTGGCCCGACCGTTTTCGACAGGTTGAGCCCAGCGGCTTCTAGCAGCGTGGATACCAGATCAGTCAGCACCACCGGCGTATCGATGGTCTTGCCCGGCTGGATCACGCCAGGCCAACGTACGATGAGCGGCTCGCGCAGACCACCTTCGTAAACATAACCTTTGCCCGCGCGATACGGAGTGTTATGCGTGGCCGGAGTCCCTGGGCTTTCGAGAACATGCAGCCCACCATTATCACTGGTAAATATAAAGATCGTACGCTCGGTCAGTCCAAGCTCGTCTACTTTACTGATCAACCGACCTACGGCATCGTCCAAGGTTTCGATCATGGCTGCATAGGTTGGGTGGAAAGCAGCTGAGTTTTTCGCAGTCAACTCGGGTTTGGCACCCAAGGGGATGTGTGGATTATTGTGAGGTACGTAACAGAAGAATGGTTTATCGCGATTCTCGGTAATAAACTTTTCTGCGGCTGCGGTGATGGCGTATTCACCTTTGCCACCTTCTTCAGCGCTTGGCTTGGTATTGGCGGGTGGCGAGACCACGACATCAAACCCCTGTTCGGCTGCACCGAAGCCCTTGTTGCCCAAATGCCATTTGCCAAACAATCCAGTCGTGTAACCAGCGCCGCGCAGCCATTCCGCCAGCGTGGGTTCTTCCAGCGGCAATTGACCTTCGATCACGGGTTGTATTAGCTTTTGTGAGGGCGCATCGGGTCGACCTGGAAGATAGTTCGTTAGATGCAGCCGAGCTGGGCATTTGCCGGTCATGAGCGCAGCCCGCGACGGAGAACAAATCGGTTGGGCCGTGTAGGCCGTGGTGAATCGAGCACCGGCCTTGGCCAACGCATCCAACTTCGGCGTGCGATGATCGGCGCGACCATAACAAGCCAAATCGTTTACGCCCAAATCATCCGCCAGGATCAACACGATATTGGGCCGGCTCATCGACGCAGCGCTGGTCTGCGAAGCGTTAGATGCCTGCGGTTCCGCCGCATCCACAGATCGGTTACCCAACAGGTTTTGCAAGGAGATGCCCAAGATCAGGCAAACGCAGAATGGCACGAAAACCCAGCCATGGCGCATCGACATGGTCGTTACCTTTGACAAAAGGGATTCAGAGTGGGGGATATCAGTGGGGTTTGAATACTAGGCGTGAGGCCATATGAGATTCAGGCCAGGCATCACCGAAGTATCGCCCAAGCCGATGGCAGGTTAACCATGAATCTCAATTAGGCCATTCTCGCCGTGCGCTATTGTAGTTCAATTGTGACTGCGCAGTGGTTGCGGCTGGATGGGATTCACTGCGCCACAGCAGCTGGAACTTCCTTGGGCGCGGGGCCTTTGACTTTGACAAAGCCTGACATACCGACGATGACGGCAGCCAGTAACACGATAATCTTGAGCCATTTAGCGCGCGAGGCGCGCATGTTCTCAAACGCAGCCGATCTTCCGACCAGGGCGGAGGCAATAAAGAATACCCCAAGAGCCAACAGGATCTTGGTCCCGATCAGCGCATGGTACAACCCGTCACCTTCATGATTGGGCATTTGGCGAAAGTAGTTGTAGAAGCCGGTTACCAAAAACAACAGAATGCCCGCATGTACGAAACGCTTCCAGCGTCCGTTGACTAAACTACGCAGTTGTTCGTGCGCCGCTTGATCGAGTTTTTCTGCCGTGGGCAGCAAGACAAAGGCCATGAAAGTACTGCCACCGATCAGCACAATCGCCGTGGCGATGTGCACGATGCGCGATACGACGTCGATCAGAAACAGATTGTCCATAACGCTATTCACTGTCTTCCGAAGTTTAAGTTACGAGATGAAGTGGCCAGCCAGATCGACTGGCTTGGTTACTAGGTTGGCTTGGTTGCTTGACTGCTTAGGTTACTTACTTGGCCTGGTTGCTTGACTGGCTAGCCATCAACTTGAATAGCCCAGTTTCAAGCTACTAAATTGGCTCGAATGCCAAGTAAACTTACCCACGGCGCTAGCGTTTGTGGGCCGGCGGTCAACGGTTTACAATTCTAGGCGATAGCCGGTCGGGGCGATAGCCAACGCTCGAGCGAGCCTGCCGGAAAACCATTGACCTCCTGCTCCATATTCCTGTTCCCAAGCCCTGCTCCAAACTCCTGCTCCCTATTCCAGCCCAATCTTCCAGACCAATCTTCCAGCTCACATAGGTAAAGCAATCATCATGGTTCGCAATTTAGTATTTGCCGGCTACCTGCTGGTGTGCAGTCTATCGGCTGTGGCGCAAGAACTTGATTTCAAGTCACTCGAGATGCCGGGCGTGATTCGAACGTCGGTGGGCGTGACACGTTTGGGGACTCCGATCCCGGCATTCATTACCTCCGATGACCTCAACGTGCATTCACCCAAGATTCGCCTGTTGATAGTGGCGGGCTTGGATGGCTCGTCGCGCACATCGGCCGCTGCCATCAACGTGATGCATCGCTTTTACACGGAGCCGGCATATGCACCGGTACGAAATGTGTTGGCTCTTTCGGTAGTGCCTTGTGGCAATCCCGATGGATTGGCCAAGAAACTCAAAAATGACAACGGGTCAGGTGGCAACCCGGCGGCCGGTTATCCACCCGCTGGGGATGCTTACCTGAGCAGCACCAATCCTGAAGCGCAATATCTGTGGCGTTGGATCGGAATGCATGCGCCCGATTCTGTGGAGGTGCTGGTCGAAGGCGAGACGACCGCCCACGTTCCCGAAAGTGACCGAGCCAACGATTCGCTAGCCGTCCAACTTGGGCTTAAATCGGCCTGCAACGTCGGCACGATAGAAGCTTCGATGCGTTCGGTAGCGCCGGGCGATCTGACACCATTCTCTGAGTTCACTCCGGCAATGTTCGCGGATTTTGTGCAAGCCGTTCAAGGTCAAGCCGGTAAGTTCAGTTCGCCGGCTCGTTTGGAAATGCAAGCTCGCGATCGCCGAACGGCACTGGAGGTCGCGGGTCAACTGGCCAAGGTGTATGGCCATGAATTGCCAACAGTCGCATACATTCCAGCAGTAGCCTGCATCGGTCGTTTACGTCTCGCCAAACTCACGAAGGACGCAGCGGTCTTCCCCGATCTTGAAAAGATAACGGCTGACTATCGCACGGGTACCAAGCCAACCTTGACCGATAAGAGCAGCGGCAGTGACATCGCGGGTCACATCCTATGGGGCGAGATGTTTGATGAATCCAAGAACAGTCGATACATCGAAATGGCTCGCTTCGCAGCGGATCGGGCGTTCACGGAGGATGGCCAGCCACGTGACGCGATGCCCACGCACAGTGAGATGAGCGATGCAGTGTTTATGGGTTGTCCGATTTTGGCTCAAGTGGGTCGCTTGACGGGTGACCGCAAATACTACGATATGTGCCTGAAGCATATGCGTTTCATGCTCAAACTGAATCTGCGTAGCGATGGCCTACATCGCCACTCACCATTGGATGAAACCGCTTGGGGTCGCGGCAACGGTTTTCCAGCGCTGGGTCTGGCTCTATCACTGAATGAACTGCCTCAAGATTACCCAGGCCGCCAGGAAATGCTCAGCGCCTTCCAGCAACACTTGACTGCTCTGCTGGCTCATCAAGATCCCACCGGCGCCTGGCATCAAGTTGTCGATCATCCGGAGAGCTATCGAGAGCTCACGAGCACTTGCATGATTACCTATGCCATGGCGCGCGGTGTCCAGAAAGGCTGGTTGGATGCAGAAAAATTCAAGCCAGCCATTGAGCGCGGCTGGTCTGCGGTCAAAGCGCGTGTGGCCGCTGACGGCACGCTAGTGGATGTATGCACCGGCACGGGTAAGATGAAGTCTCTGCGCGAATACCTAGATCGCACAGCCATATTGGGGCGAGATCCGCGCGGAGGAGCCATGGCCTTGTTGGTCGCGACAGAGATGGCACAATGGGAAAAAAGTTCAGGAAAATAAGCCCGCGTTTCACGTTCCCCAACGAAACTCGTGCTGGGAAGACACCCGATCGACCATGAAAATCCGTCAGGGTGTCGTTCCCAACGATAATTGCCCCAATCCCGAAACGAATGTCTAGACCTGCCACATGACTTCTCCAGAAACTTGTTGTTTGTGTGGCTTGTTATGTCCCAACGCGATGCGATGGCCGGATAATGACCAGCCGCCAGATTGCCAGCGCTTGCACGCCTGGCTCAACGCACAAGATGGTGCACCGCTCGGACTTCTGAACCAAACATCTTCCGCTGGTGATGATCGATTGGCAGAAGCCGCTCAGCGTTTAGCTGTTGCTCGTCGACCGCTGATTTGGTTGGAAAGTGCGGATGTCGATACGGCCAGGGCCGCGTTCCTCCTGGCCCAAGCTTGCGGCGCCACGTTAACCGTCGCCCAATCGCCGGGCGCGCATCACATCGCTGCCATGACAGGCACACATGGCACGCTGGGTACATCCTTGGCAGAATTGCATCAGTCCGCAACTCTGATTGTTCACGTGGGCGATCAACATCTGCGCGATATGCCCATGCTGACACCAAGATTTCTGGCCACCAGTTCAACCAGCGCATCGAGCCTTGGCCCGGTGAATCATTTGTTTCTGGATCGATGCCCAGCCAGTTGGTTATCGAGCCCAGCCATGGTTACCGATCAACTCGAGTGGACGCCCGATCAATGGCTGGACCGATTGACGCGCACCCTATTGGCGTTGCGGGATGATTCAGCGGCCATGCATCGCCCCGCGGATAGAACAGACTTTGCCGACGAGTCCGCTGCCCAGTTGGCCGAATATCTGCTGGCCAGTCGTTATACGGTCATCATCTGGCATGAGGAGCAGTTCAGCGATCAACGCGATCGATTAGTCCTGGAACGTTTGTGGGAACTCAGTCAACAAATCAGCCTGACTACGCGGTGCACTTTATTGCCGCTGGCCAGCGACCCGGGTCGCACCACAGCCAAAGACGCTTTATTGTGGTTAACCAATCGGACCGGGCCGATACGTTTTTGCAATGGCCAATGGCAAAATGCCGATGTCGATTCCGGTGCCAGCCTCGAAGAATGGCAACAGGCCCACGATTGGATATTAGGGGTGAGAAGCTTGCCCAGCGATCGTCAGTTGCCTGACTTGCAATTCGACTTGTTGCTCGATGCCTGGTGCAATGTCTCGACCGGATCATCGACTGCACGTGATCAAGCCCCATTACCGGTAGCAGCGTTAGGGCTCGATCGATCTGGTTTCGTCATGCGCAATGACCACGGTCTAGTCGTCCACGCGCGGGCTGCTACAGCACCAGCAGCCCCAATGCACACCGCAGCCCAGGCCATGGACGAGCTCAAACGTTGCTTGGCGGTGGCGAAGGAGTCAACATGCTAAGTCGATCTGCAAGCCAGCGCCTGATTTGCCTGTCAGCCGCCCGATTGGTCGATCCTACTTCCGCCTTAAACGGTCAGCTAGTCGACATCGTCGTAGATGGTGATCGAATCCACAGCGTCACCGAACACAAAGGTGCAACCGGAAGTATGGCAAGTTCGGTAAGCGGCCTTGCAACTGGTAGTGCCACAAGCCATACAACCGGCAATGTGTTGACGCATGACATGAGTGGCGCATTGGTGATGGCTGGAGGCATTGATTTGCACACGCACATAGGCGGGGGCAAGTTAAATCTGGCTCGATTGTTAATGCAGGAGACTTTGGGTAAAGCTGGTCGTGAGCATCTGGGGCCACTATGGTCAGCCGGCGTGACCGGTCGCAAGTATGCCACGATGGGTTATACGGCTTGCTTCGAGCCGGCCATGTTGCTCCCGCAAGCGCGCGCGACTCATTTGCAGTTAGCCGACACGCCGCTGATCGACAGCGGTGCCTATGTCGTCATGGGTAATGAAGAGTGGATGCTGCGAGAACTGGGACGCGGCTTGGAGATGCCGGTACTTGAGGAATTGGTGGCTTGGAATCTTCAAGCCAGCCAGGCATTGGCAGTAAAAGTCGTCAACGCGGGTGGCATCAGCGCATTCAAGTTTAACCAGCGTTCACTGGACGTGGATCAACCGCATGCGCGATATGGCACGACGCCGCGCATAGTATTGCGATCGCTGGCCACGGCTATCGACAACCTTGGCTTAGCCCATCCGCTGCACGTGCATGCGAGTAACCTGGGCGTGCCGGGTAACATTCGTTCGACGCTTGCGACTCTTGATGCCGTCGAGGGCCATCGCATGCATCTAACGCATGCTCAGTTTAACGCTTACTCTGATACTGGGCCGATGGGCATGGGCAGTGGCGCAGCCGAGTTGGCCGAGCGTATCAATGCCTCGCCTGAATTGAGTTTAGATGTCGGGCAGATAGTCTTTGGGCAGACGGTCACAATTTCAGCCGATACCCAGGCGCAATTTCGCAACCGACGTCATGCGCGACCAGCCAAAGCGATCATCAGTGATGTGGAATGCATTGGCGGTTGTGGCGTCGTGCCCATGCGGTATGAGAGTTCGCAGTATGTGAGCAGTCTGCAATGGACCATCGGGCTGGAACTGTTGTTACTAGTCAACAACCCATACCAAATTTTGCTGACGACCGATCATCCCAATGGCGGACCATTTACCTGCTATCCCCATCTGATGCGTCTGTTGATGGATCGCAGCTTTCGCAGGGCGGCCTTGGAGGGCATTCATCCATTGGCGGCTCAGCATTCTCTGCTCAATCAACTCGATCGCGAAGAGACCTTGAACGAAAGTGCGATCCTGACGCGAGCTGCGCCAGCTCGACTAGTGGGATTAAATG
>JADLDX010000083.1 GCA_020846515.1 Pirellulaceae bacterium | reverse complement strand
TCGCTGATGAAGTCTTGGTACATGGCTTTGACCTGCACGTACTGCGACAACATCTTGCGCATCAGTTGACGTCGAACCATATCCTCCTGACCAGGCGGAATACTCTTGCGATTCTCTTCGATGATCGGCTCGATGTAAGCGAACACATCGCCCGCCAAAATGCGATCGCCACCAACGACGCAAATCAGATCAGTCGCCAGAATGGGCTGGTCGGCTGCTTGAGCCGGGGCAGTTGGAGGCGGAATCGTTTTCGCAGCGGTCAGTTGTCCGGGAATCTGAGCCGAGAGCTGAGTTGCTGGGCTCGTCCATAGAGTGACTGCCAGCGAAAGCACCAGCCAGAAAGGTCGATTTTTCACGTTTGGATCTCCGCAAGCTCACGCCAAGTTTTTGCCGTGAGTATCTATTGACCGATCCAGCCATAAAAATCAAGACAGATTCCCAGCCCCTAACCACTTGCCCAGATTCTTCGTCCTTGGTAACCGCCCATTTTGCGGCCCGACTTGAGCATTTCGCGGCGTTTTGCCCCAACGACTGACAATTTTTACACGCGCAATCGATTAAACCGAACCACAACACCCATTAGGGGGTGTTTGGAGGGTGCGAACAACGATAAATTAGTGTCATCGAGAGTCGGGGACAGGGGGAAACCTGATGCACCTGGCTGTGGCAAGTTCGCTACCTCTTGAAAGAAATTGCAACCAATGTGTTTGTTGGCCGTCCTCTACCGTTTGGTTCCGGAGAGCCCAATTCTTGTAGCTGCGAATAGAGAGGAGTATTACGACAGGCCCGCCCATTCCCCTTCTATACAATCGGGAAAACCTCGCGTCTTGTGCGGGTTAGATCAACGCGTTGGTGGTACCTGGTTAGGGGTTAATCAACATGGTTTGTTTGTGGGTATGTGCGTGCGTCGCGCACCGGTGGATCCGTTAGGCTTGAGAAGCCGTGGATTGCTAGCACGCGAAGTACTGCGCGCCTCATCGGCCCGAAAGGGTGTGGATAAGGCGATGGAAGAGTTGACCAGCAATCGGTATGAGCCGCTGAACTTGATTGTATGCGATAGTGAAAGCGGTTGGGTAGTACACAGCGACACAGAGCAAGAAGTCTTGCCGTTGGAAGACGGTTTGAACATCATCGGCAATCAGAACTTAAATGACCCAGCCGATGAACGTGTGCGACTGGCCCATCGACTGCTGACGCTGCAAATGCTGGATTCGCCCGTGAAATTCCTGGCAGTTGCGAGCAAAGTGTTTGCCAGAACTCCCACGCCCGGCGGACGACCGAGCATGATTGTTCGCGGCCCGGACTACGGCACCGTCAGCAGCACGCTGATTGCGCTAAGCCCGAAACCCCGCGATGCGATTTTCCAATATGCGACGGGCGCACCGGACGAAGCCAAGTATGAGGACTATTCTCCGCTGCTGCGGGATATTCTCAGTCGTGGCCTGCGCGAAGCGCGAAGCAAGTCGAAAGCCAACTAGATCGCTTGACGATAGAACTCGTCCACCATCAACGAAAACGGCGAACCTTTTCAGGTTCGCCGTTTTTTCTTTTGCAAAAGGCGCCGGTGGGAGTCGAACCCACGCGTGGTGGATTTGCAATCCACTGCCTTAGCCACTTGGCTACAGCGCCCTACTCTCGACGAGTTATTGCTTTTCTATCGGCATCGGCTTCTAGCGTCAAGATGAGCAGACCGATTGTATCGGCTAGGAAGCTGAGAGAACTTGTGCCATTTTTCGGAACTAACCCTCCCGCTGCGTAGCCTGCGTAGCAGCGGGAGGGTCGAAAAATAGCGTCAGCGACTTTTTCGGGGAGGGTGCGTGCGCCGCAGAGAAGTGTTAGCAGCGAAACTAACCCTCCCAAGCGCAGCTTAGGGAGGGTCGAAAAATAGCGTCAGCGACTTTTTCGGGGAGGGGGCGTGCGCCGCAGAGAAGTGTTAGCAGCGAAGTGATTCACGAGTCGCGGAGCGACTCGTCCACAGCCCTCCCGCACCAGGAGGGTTAGCAAATTTGATTCCCCCCGTTTCCATCGGCGCAGCTTACCCTAAACTGACATGTTTGTAGACTTTCCACTGCCAACAAAAGCATAAACAACCACTTTTCAAAATCTTAGCGAGTATTTCCGTTATGAGCGCAGACTGCGACTTTGGCCTGATCGGCTTGGCGGTGATGGGTGAGAACCTGGCCTTAAATGTTGAGAGCCGCGGCTATCGCATAGCGGTTTTTAACCGCACCGTAGAAAAGGTCGACGAACTGATCGCTGGACGCGCCAAAGGCAAGAACTTCGTGGGTTGCCACTCCGTCAAGGAATTGGTCGCTTCGCTCAAACGCCCACGCAAAGTCATGATGCTGGTCAAAGCCGGCGCCGCGGTCGACGATCTCATCGAGCAATTGTTGCCTCACTTGGAACCGGGCGACTGCATCATCGATGGTGGTAATGAGTTTTTCGAGAACACAGAGCGGCGCACCAAGTACATCGAGGGCAAAGGTCTGCTGTACGTGGGTACCGGCGTGTCGGGTGGCGAAGAAGGTGCCCTGAAGGGCCCGAGCATGATGCCCGGTGGTTCACCGGCCGCCTGGCCTCTGGTCAAGCCGATCTTTCAGGCGATTGCCGCCAAGGTTGGGCCCAACGAAGACATTCCATGTTGCGAATGGGTTGGACCGCGTGGCGCAGGCCACTATGTCAAAATGGTCCACAATGGCATCGAGTATGGTGATATGCAGTTGATCTGCGAAGCTTACCAACTCTTGGCCGATGTAGCCGGTTTGAGCAACGACGAGATCTACGAAGTTTTCGCCCAATGGAATCGTGGGGAATTGCAAAGTTATCTCATCGAGATCACACGCGATATTTTTTCGGCCATGGACGACCAGCCTGGAGGCAGCGGCCATCTGGTTGACAAGATCCTGGACGTGGCCGGCGCCAAAGGCACAGGCAAGTGGATGAGTCAACTTGCGCTCGACCTGGGTGTGCCAAGCACGCTCGTTACCACGGCGGTTTATGCACGAGCGCTCTCGGCAGCCAAAGAAGCTCGCGTGCGAGCCAGCAAGGTACTTTCTGGTCCCAACCCGGCGGACAACCCGACCTTGGGCCAGCCCATCAAGCAGTTGGTTGGTGCCAAGCAAGATTTCGTTGAAGCGGTTCGATTGGCTTTGTACGCGTCCAAGATTTGCAGCTACGCGCAAGGCTTTGTGCAACTGCAAGCGGCTAGCGCGGAACACAAATGGGACTTGAACTATGGCGACTGCGCGCTGCTGTGGCGCGGCGGTTGCATCATCCGCGCGCAGTTCCTCGATCGCATCAAAGAAGCCTTTGACGAGCAACCTAATCTCGAGAACCTGCTGCTATTCCCGTACTTCAAAGAGATCATTGACAAGAGCCAGGCAGCCTGGCGTCGCGTGTTGATCGCGGCTACGCACTTGGGTGTGCCAGCCCCAGCTTTTTCAACAGCTCTAGGCTACTACGACAGCTACCGCCGCGAACGATTGCCAGCCAACCTGCTGCAAGCCCAACGCGACTACTTCGGCGCTCACACGTACCAACGCGTCGATCGCCCAGGCACCTTCCACTCGGAATGGCTGGACCTGCGCAAACAGCCCAGCTAACCACCACTAACGGACAGGCTGGTTGGTGGAAGTACACCAGCCACCTGTCCTGACTATTATTCACCAGTGACTATCGTTCTCCTAGCAATTGGCCTGGACAGGCGACAACCCTGTCCAGCCTCTGAGACAAGTGTTGCCACGTAGCCGAAGCACACCACGTCACCCAGCACCACGTCACCCGACACCACGTAATTGCACCGCGTAACCGCAAGTCAGTTGATAACCGCGATCGGCCCACACGAAAAGCCCAACGCAATCATTAGCCAGCCCACAAGGACGAACAGGCAACAATATGACTCACACGATGGTGATCTTTGGTGCGTCGGGGGATTTAACCAGTCGCAAACTTATCCCGGCTTTGTATCGCTTGTTCCAACGCAAGCGACTGGCCCCGGACACACGCATCTTGGGAGTCGCGCGTAGTCAATTCAGCGACGACGACTGGCGCAAGCAACTGCGTGAATCGACGGCCAAGTTTGTCAAAGGATTTGACGCACAGGTATGGGATGACTTCTCCGAGTACATCCACTACTTGCCCGGCGACATTAATTCTGGCGAAGACTTTCACAAGCTAGCCGCGCGCTGCTCAGAGATCGAGCAGCACAAGCCGACCACGCGCATTTACTACTTGGCGACGATGCCCCAACTCTACGAAGCAGCCATTGCCCAACTCGGGGCTGCCGGTCTGGCGCACGATGACCAGGCCGCGCGACGCATCGTAGTCGAAAAGCCAATCGGCACTGATCTGAAAACGGCTCGACAATTGAACGCTTGTCTGGCCAAAGTCTTCACGGAAGATCAGGTCTATCGTATCGATCACTATCTGGGCAAGGAAACCGTTCAAAACCTGTTGGTCTTGCGATTCGGCAATACGATTTTCGAGCCTTTATGGAATCGCAACTTCATCGATCACGTGCAGATCACGGTGGCCGAAGAGGTACCAGTCGGGCGGCGAGGCGACTATTACGACGGGTCGGGCGTTCTGCGAGACATGTTTCAGAATCATCTGCTGCAGTTAATGATGGTCACTGCCATGGAAGGTCCGGTGCGGTTTAATGCGCAGTTCGTCCGCGACGAAAAAGTAAAGGTCTTACAAGCGGTCAGACCGTTGCGCGGCGGCGACTTTGCGGACTGCGGCATCCGCGGACAATATGAAGGTTACTTGAAAGAGCAGGGAGTTAATCCGGAGAGCCAGACGGAAACCTTTGCAGCGCTTAAACTGTATATCGATAACTGGCGTTGGAAAGGCGTGCCCTTTTATTTGCGCAGTGGCAAAGCCATGAGTTGCCGCAATACACAGATCGTGATTCAGTTCCGCGAACCGCCGCACTTGCTCTTTGGCGAGGGCGGCCGCACTAAGCCGCAGGCCAATCGCCTGGTTATCCAAATACAACCGGCGGAAGGTTTGCAGCTATACTTTCAAACGAAAGTTCCTGACGAAGAAATGAAGCTCAAGCTCAGTCAGCTTGACTTCCGATTTGCATCTGATGCCGGCGAAATGCCCGATGCTTATCAGCGGTTGTTGCAAGACGCCCTACTGGGCGACGCCAGCCTGTTTGCCAGGAGCGACGAAGTTGAATTGGCTTGGAAGATTATCGATCCGATCATTGCTGCCTGGCGCAGCCCGGCTGCACCACCGATGAACAGCTATCCCGTAGGTGGCTGGGGCCCGGAATCGTCAATCGCTTGGATGCACCAACAGGGACGTGACTGGTTTGATGTTTGCCCGGTAATCCATTAGAGAATTCGATGCCTGAATTGAGCGATATTGTCATCACCGGTTTGGGAGTGGTCACACCGATCGGCATTGGTCGCCAGGAATTCTGGTCCAGCTTAGAAGTCGGCCGCTGCGGCATCGAACCGCTTAACGACCCAAGCACTAGCGATACTGCCCTGTTGGTAGG
>JADLDX010000082.1 GCA_020846515.1 Pirellulaceae bacterium | reverse complement strand
CGATTGGCATCAATATCAGGCTACAGGCAACTGTGGATAGGGCTGTTTTTAGATTGGCGTACTTCATCTTACTAGCTCCTTGGTTAACCGCGTGGCCACGGGGCCTGCGTGATGATTGAGATGCCGTTTGTTGATACTACTTGCTGTCTTGACTCCCACATGGCTGGGCGCCCACCCACTCAGTGAATCGAGATCTGCTTATCAAGGACGATTGACTTGGCTACATGTCACGGCCTTTAAGCACGCGGACGCTTCCAACTAGGGATTAGGCCACAAATGGGTGGATAATCGCGAATCGGAAGTGTCCGCGAGCCTATTCTTAACGCGGCTTGTAATGTAGGTGAAATTGCCCGCTTAGATGCTTGGCAAATGGGCCAGCTTCGCTAATCTTGAAGGCAGTGCAGGTAGCTGGTGCTTTAAGGCAGGCTTCCAATATTTACTTTGGGGCCGGAGGGGCGAATGAAAACTCGTTTGATAACAAAACTGACAGCTCTGTGGCTGATCGCGGGGGCGAGTATTTGTCAGAACTCCTTCCAGGTGTCGGCTGATGAGTCCGACAAGTCACCGGCCATGCTATCCAAATTGCATTTAGGGGATTATCGCGGTCGCGTTTGGGAACTAGATGAGTTCAACGACAAGGCTGTCTTGGTGGTCGCGTTCCTGGGCGTCGAGTGTCCCTTGGCTAAGCTCTATTCGCAGCGTCTGGTGGAGTTGGAAGCGGACTTTGCTGCCAAGGGCGTGGCCTTTATTGGCGTCGATGCCAATCCACAAGATAGTTTGAGCGAGTTGGCCGCTCATGCTCGCCGTCATCAACTGGAGTTTCCGTTGCTGCGCGATCCTAACCAAGAGTTGGTATCGGCGTTAGGAGCCAAACGTACGCCCGAGGTCTTTGTGCTGGATGCCCAGCGCCGTGTTCAATATCACGGGCGAATCGATGACCAGTATGGCGTGGGCTATGCGCGGACTGCGCCGACCAGATCACTACTACGCGACGCGATCGAGGCTGTATTGGCTGGCCGTGAATTGTTGGTCAAGCACGAGCCGGCTGTGGGGTGCCTGATCGGGAAACCGAAACAAAAAAATGCGGCCAGTTCGGATGCGATTACCTACTCCAAACATATCGCCCCAATTTTTCGCGACGCATGTGTGCATTGTCATCGGGCTGGTCAAATCGGTCCGTTTCCTATGACTGAGTATTCGGAAGTCGCTGGCTGGGCCGAGATGATCGCTGAAGTTGTGGCCGAGCGACGAATGCCGCCGTGGCATGCCAATCCAGAGCATGGTCAATTTGCCAACGATTGTTCTCTCTCAAGTGAGCAACGTGACTTGGTGGCCCGGTGGGTGGCCGCAGGTGCTCCGGAGGGTGATCCAGCCGATTTGCCTGCACCGCGTCAGTTCGTAGAAGGCTGGCAACTACCTCGTCAACCCGACCTGGTGTTGAACGTCAGCCCAGAACCATTTTCAGTACCGGCTACAGGTGAAGTGCAATACAAATACTTCCGTGTCGATCCAGGTTTTACTGAAGAGAAATGGGTCTCGTCCGCTCAAATAATTCCAGGCAACCATCGGGTCGTGCATCACATTCTGGTCTTTGTTCGCGCCAAGGGGTCGCGCGGTGATTTGGGTGGGGAACGCGGGTTCTTATTCGGGTATGTACCCGGCGCAGTGGCCCAGCCCTATCCGTCGGACGCAGCGAAACGGATTCCAGCCAATAGCGAACTAATTTTTCAAATTCATTACACCCCCATCGGTACTCCGCAAGTCGACCAGAGCCGTATCGGCTTCATCTTTGCCGATCCTGACAAGATTAAACGCGAGGTTATGACCACCAGCGCAGTTCAAGTTCGCCTGAATATCCCTCCGCAAGCTGCCGATTATGCTGTCGAGGCGATGCTGCCGGAATCACTTCCGGACTGCGAGTTGCTCGGTATGGCGCCGCACATGCATTTGCGGGGCAAATCGTTTCGATACACAGCGATCCAGGCGGACAAGTCCCGGCAGATCTTGTTGGATGTACCGCATTATGATTTCAATTGGCAGACGGCATATCGCTTGGCCGAACCGTTGCCGCTGGCTGCCGGCAGCAAGATTTACTGCCAAGCAGCCTTTGATAACTCTGCCGGTAATTTGAACAACCCAGACCCAACCGCTCGGGTGCGTTGGGGCGACCAAACGACCGACGAAATGATGATCGGCTATTTTGATATCATGGTCGCGCGAGGTGCAGGTGCGCCGTAAGTAAACAACAGTCGTATCATCAGCCGCAACGCGCTAGCGTCCGGTTTCTTCGCATGGGTTGTCGGGACAGTATGGGTCGTCGCCGAGCGAATAGGCTGACAACCGTGGGTTAGCGCCCGGCGGCTGATGGATCGATTGATCGAACGCTCCGCCGCAACGCGCTAGCGTCCGGTTCCGCAACGTTGGAAAAATCAATTCGATCTGCTGGATGTCGACCAGATCGGACGAATTACCAATGACGAACTGCTAGATGCTCCATAAAACGGCCGAATAATTGATAGACCGTTAACTGGCGAGTGCGCGTATTCGATTGACCCTCTGCGGGGCAGGTCAGTAGATCCGCCGCTGAGGGTAGACGGTTAAAATGCCTTCTGCTTGCATCGGATGTGTCGATGTGTGCGGGGCGCTCACGGTTTACCAGGGGAAACTTCAAATGCTGAGTATTTCACGTCGAGTAAAACTGTTGGCGGGTGCCGCCGCATTGTCTCTTGGTTCTTGCCTGCCAATCGATTCCGCTTTGGCACAAGTCCCGGCTGGACGGCCCGTATCGAGTGAACCGAATTGGACATATGGCATCGTTCGTACCGGTGAAGATCGTGAAGCCATTAAATCGTTGCCGATGACGCAGCGGCCCTATCGCCCACTGCATTTTTATGGCAACACCGTCAGGCGAATGCATTATCGCGGTACGGCCATCCCCGCACCGCGCGATGTGCTGGGAGCCAGCGCCGCCACGATGATGCGTAAGTAGATTCTGGCACCACCGGCCAAGCGTCGACCCAATCAACCATCGGGTACCTTGAATTTGAACGTTATCAGCAATCCTCAAGCCGCCTATGCTCAAATCGCTCATTGGCGGCAGGCCGGTCAAACGGTAGGGTTGGTACCAACGATGGGTGCTTTGCATGCTGGGCACATCAGCCTGGTTGAGCAAGCGCGCCAGGCGTGTGATCGTGTGGTTACGACTATCTTCGTCAATCCCACGCAGTTCGGCCCGAATGAGGATTTTTCGAAGTACCCACGTACGCTCGAGGGCGATCTGGAACTACTGCGCGGCGCCAAAGCCGATATGGTCTTTACGCCGGCCAATGACGACATGTATCCGCCGGGCAGTTCTACGTACGTGTTGCCACCCAAAGTCAGTTTGCCGCTGGAAGGTGAGTTTCGACCCGGTCATTTTCAGGGCGTCGCCACGATCGTATTGAAACTCTTCCATCTGCTGCCGGCCAGCGTAGCGTACTTTGGCCAAAAAGATTATCAGCAGTGCCAGGTCATCAAGCAGATGGTTGACGAGCTGAACGTACCGATGCGGATAGAGATCTGCCCAACGGTGAGAGAAAGCGATGGCCTGGCCATGAGCAGTCGCAATCGTTACTTGTCGGCTCCACAGCGCCAATCGGCCCTGTGTTTATGGAAAGCCCTGCAAATCGCGCAGTCGCTTTACGCCGCTGGCCGGCATTCCATCGGAGAGATCGAGCAGCAAATGCGGGAGACATTGCTCTCTCAGGGGGCTCAGCGAGTTGACTATGCAAGAATCGTCGATCGTGAGACACTACTAGCACCGTCGGAAGATACCGATGCTGTGGTGGCGCTCATTGCCGTGCATGTTGGCACGACTCGGTTGATCGATAATTTATTGCTGGAGCCGCTGGGTGCGCAGTACTCTGTTCTACATACCCCATGAGATTCTCGGATTGCCTTTGCTGGGATTCGGCTGGCTGCTGCTGGCTTTGATTCTGGGTTGCATAGGTTGGCTGGTCTTGCTTTATCGGCAAGGTCGATTGGGTGCCGAATTTATGTCGGGCTTGCCGGTTTGGGCAATCGCGGCTGGCATCGTTGTCTTTATATTGCCGGTGGTGGAATCGCGCTGGCCGGATGGTGAACCGATAGGATTACCTGTGCGCGGCTATGGCATCATGGTCCTGATGGGGCTATTTGCTGGTATTGGCTTGACGATCTGGCGTGGCGCCCAAGTGGGCGTATCGTCGGACCTGATTTTCTCGCTTGGCTTTTGGATGATGGCTGGCGGCGTATTGGGGGCGCGCCTGTTTTTCGTCGTGCAGTACTGGGATGAGTTCTTGGTCTATCCACCTGGCGAGCGATTGATAGCCATCGTGAAGCTGACGGAAGGTGGCCTGGTGATTTATGGTGGTATGGTTGGAGGTGCGTTGGCTGGCGCGCTGTTTTGTTGGCGATATCGTTTACCTGTCATGGCCTTTGCTGACTTAATTGCGCCTGGATTTTTGATCGGCTCGGCCTTTGGACGCATGGGTTGCCTGCTCAATGGCTGTTGTTTCGGCGGCATCTGCACGGCCGACTTGCCTGCCATATCGTTTCCGCAGGGTAGCCCGCCCTATGTGGCTCAGTTGGAGAGCGGTCGCATTCTGGGCGTGACGACCGGACAGTCGCACGACGGACAAACTCGAGATTCGCATATTGAGTCGGTCGAGCCTGGGTCGATAGCCGCTGAGAAGTGGCACGCGACGCCGGGCATGCCATTTAATCTGGACTACCGCAGTTTGCCGCCTGAGCCGGGCGTGGACGACCCGGCCCGAACGTGGGCCGTGTCAGCCGCCGTGACCATCAATGATCGGACGCAGGTATTGGAACCCGAGCAACTGCCCAAGTGGAGTTTGCCGGTACATCCGTCGCAGATCTATTCGGCAATCGATTCCTTGTTGCTCTGCTGTCTGATCCTCAGTCTTCAGCCCTGGGTGCGTCATGACGGCCAGGCCTTCTTCTCAGCCGTATTGTTGCACGGTATTGCCCGCTTTACGCTGGAGTTTATTCGCAGCGATGAAAGCGGCAAATTTGGAACCGCACTCACCATTTCGCAGTGGATATCGATCGCCGGTGTGACGCTGGCCATCGTTGGTTTCTTGATAACCCTACGTCGTCCAGCCTATCGAGCTTGGATCTGGCAGTAGACGAATCGCCCCGCGAATCGTCAAATCCTGAGCCCAGTCAAAATGCGTCTTGGCAAAATCCTGAGTTCCAGCAGTCGCTCGCGGTTATGTTGCGAGCGACTTGTTTCGCTTGCCGCTAAGAAACCCGTTGAGTCTGACCGGCTGTCGCGCGACTTAAACTAGCATGCAGCCCGAAGAATACACTGGCAAAAATCAGGGTACCGGTGAAGTGATTGCCGGCGAACGGAATGGCCGCTACATAGGACTGCAACAATCCAGCGAACGTTTGTGGGTAATTCATGTTCGGATCCAGCCACGAAGCAAAGTTCGTCACCAAAAAGAAAATGACGGATGAACCGATGGCCGCACTGGGCACCGTTACCAAATTGGCTCGACCACGTAGAGCCCATCCCAGTAGGCTGGGCAAGGCCGCACACAGATATACCGCCAGCATGGTAGGCCGGTGGTAATAGCCCATGCTTTCCCAATCCAACATATGCCCCAGCGTGTCGGAAACAGCCATGGCACCCACGCCGATCAAGATGCCTTGGGTGGCGGTTAGGTAGCAACCAGCGAACAGGGCCAATGCGCCGATAGCATTAAAATTGACTCCGTGTGGTAAAAATCGCAAGGCAACCGCGATAACGAAGTAAGCCATGGTCAGCAATCGGATCTTATTCACAGACATTCTTCAGTACTCGAATGCAAAGTTATTTTCGTGCAGGAGACGGGCGACATTTTATCGCCTGCGAATTCTTATGCCTAGATGGCGCCGGTCCAACTGAGCAAGCCGCGTGGAGCCACCGCCAGCGTGAAAGGCCGCACAGAAATGGCCAGGATCGGGGGCGGCTACTTGACACCTCCCTATACTATGTAGGCGAAGTTTGCGCCAAAGGGTTTGATGAGGAAATTGATGTTTCAAGCAAAAAGGCTGCACGATGGCTAGTAATCCCTCCACCATGACCAATCGATTTGGATGTCTGGCTGTGGCTGTCATGTGTACTTGGGGAATTTTGTTTGCGCCCCAAGCGATGATTTCGGCGGACGATGCTGATTGGGTTCAATGGCGGGGGCCTAATCGCGATGGATTTGTGGCCGCATCCCAATGGCCGAGCAGTCTGACGGATACTTCGCTGGTCCAAAAATGGAAAGTAGCACTGGGGGAGAGCTACTCGGGGCCACTGGTAGTGGGGGACCGAGTTTTTGTGACCGAAACGGTGGACAATAAGATCGAGCGTGTCCGGGCCTTGGAACGGTCGACAGGCAAAGAACTTTGGCAAGTCGAGTGGGAGGGTAGTATGCAAGTGCCCTTCTTTGCGAAAAAGAACGGCGATTGGATACGTGCCACACCGGCTTACTCGGATGGAAAGCTGTACGTAGCTGGCATTCGCGATGTGCTCGTCTGCCTGGACGCGGCCAGCGGCAACGTCGACTGGAAAATTGACTTCGTCGCGGAATTCAAGAGCGAGCTACCGACCTTCGGTTTCGTTTGTTCCCCGATGATTGACGGGCAGCATCTATACGTGCAAGCGGGCGGATGCTTTGTCAAATTGGAGAAAGCGACTGGCAAAGTTGTCTGGCAGGGGCTCAAGGATGGTGGTGGCATGAACGGTAGCGCTTTCAGTTCGCCCGTTGTAGCCACGTTGGCCGGCGTGAGACAAATTCTGGTTCAAACACGTACCACGCTCGCAGGTGTCGACATCGCCACCGGCGAGCAACTGTGGAGCTTCGAAGTACCGGCCTTTCGCGGCATGAATATTCTCACACCCACGGTCTTTGGTGATGCCGTGTTCACCAGCAGTTATGGCGGCAAGTCGCTTCTGCTGGATGTCGCACATGATGCCAGCGGATGGACAGTGAAGGAACGCTGGAACCATAAGGCCGAAGGCTACATGTCGACGCCAGTCATCGTTGGTAATCATGTCTACATGCACCTGAGAAATCGCCGGTTCACTTGCATCGATCTGAAGACCGGCGAAGCCACATGGACGAGTATTCCCTTTGGCGAATATTGGAGCCTGGTGGCCAACTCCGATCGCATTCTGGCTCTTGATCAGCGCGGCGAATTGCTATTGATACGCGCCAATCCCGAGAAGTTTGAACTGATTGAACGTCGCAAGCTGACCGAAGATTCCACTTGGGCTCACTTGGCCGTAGCCGGCAGCCAAGTCGCGATTCGCGAACTAAAGGCGATCAGCTTCTACGACTGGAAATAAATCGTTTTCTCAAACGTCCCACCGGCGGCAAACCCCTGCCGCCGCTTTAGCTCTTTCAAATAACGCTCGGCACCGTTCCGCTTTGTTTTTCTGTCCCCCTTTTTTCTGTCTGCCTTTTTCAACTCTTCAAAGCAAGAGTTTCGTTAGTAAATCCCCAGCCTGTACAGGCCGGAGGGAGACAGAAAAAAGGGGGACAGAAAAAGAACAAGTCCTACTGGCTCCAGTGCCTAACGACCGCGATCCTTTAGGGTTCGTTCGAGCCCGGTAGGGAGTTTGTATAGTAGACCGGTGACTTGTATTCGTGGCGCTGTCCATCAAGACGTTCCACAATGCAAGCACCGGTTTGAGTGTTTAGCTGAATTGTACTGCGTCCTCCACGCATGATGGAAATGGTCTCACCGTCTGATTGGACGTCCGCTTTGTTCCAGTACCAATCCTCATGTTCGTAGTAGTAGAAGCCCCATTGTCCGTCTCCCGCATCGAAGTAGACTTTGGTATCGAAGGGCTCGCCGCCAAATGTCTGTATCACGCGAACGCGTTTCTTTGCCGGCAAGTCGATGGCGACGATCGTTCGAGTGGCTATTGCGTTTTGAATCGCCAACCACACGGTAATGAAAACGGCGATCACGGCAGTCAAAACGAGTATGTGTTGGATACGGAATCTAGGTTTGGCCATGGGGATTTACGGTGGAATGGTCGAACAAAGTGAGATCTTTTGAAGCGGACAAACGCCAGGCAAGACGCTGTCCGTAGGGTTTGGAAATACTTTACGTATCAACTGTTTTGAGGGCTGGCGTTCGTGCAATGATTTGACCGCGCCCATGGCCTATGATCCACGACGGTCGTCTCGGTTGCAAGTATTCGGATTGCCGAACATGCTCTCAATGGCATTAGCCGGCAGGGGGAACTGATTCCCGTTTCGGACGTGTCGACGTGCCTATTGGGTACGGTCACCCGTTACCATAAAATCCACCGTCGCGTTTCGTAGTCTCGCGTCGATGAAAGACCACATAATGATGGGCCAGGATGCAGTTGGCCAGTCGTTCAGCCACCATCTCCGGTGGTAGTTGGGAGATCGACTGATTCGTCCACACAGCTACCGCACTGCGCAGGACTTCTGAGAGGTCGCTTACCAATTGGTCACACGCTGTTGCGTCTCGCAACGGCCAGGCTGCCCGAAACTCTGCAACCGGCGTCCATGGCGACTGGAGTAATCGCTCGCGAAGATTTCGCTCTGATTCACTGAATGGATGGCAACGCGGACCATACAAGTACAAAATCGCAGCAACCATTGGAAGAACTGGGAATTCTGCCTCATCCTCGCGGCACCACCAGTCAAGTGTATCCATAAGCAAAAGTCGGCAGAGTCGGCATCTTTGCAGCCAGTCGCGATCTTCACTCATACTGCGCGTTCGATATTGCAAACTCATGCATCGACGACACGATTAAGATAGCGAAGGTTCACGGAGGCACCGACTAACGACCGGAAGGCTAACCGAACTCGGATGCAGCGACAGCTCTGATGCTGAACTGCGCCGCCTGGCTGCGGCCTGCTGAATCGGAGAAATGCTTTATGCAGAAAACAAGGCTGGGTTGCTTTTCCACTGGTGGGGAATTCTTCAAAAATACTGGCAGCGTGGGTCAGTTTTTCGCCGGCAACTGCTTTAGAATATTGGAGGCTACCACTTGAGCCTTACCCAACCCTAACTCAAACCCCATCGACCATGAATTGGCCTGTTTTTTCGCATATGGTGATCAACGCTCGTTGGTGGCAGACCTGCGTGTGGCTGGCGTTGGCACAAGTCATGCTGGCCTCGACGTCTGTGCCTGCCCACGCGCAGACGGCCGATAAGACTGACGTTCAACCGGTCGAAGCGGAGGCCAAGGTCATTCCGGACGGTCTGGCGATTTTGGCCAGTATTGAGCAGGCGACGATCGCAGCCATCGAAAAGGCTGAGCAGTCGGTAGTTGCCATCACGCGCGTTCGCAAAAACCAGGCCGCTGTCGTCCGGGCTGAACAATTGATCGGCCCCAAGCAACTCCCGTTCTGGGACACGCCAGATAATCCTGAGTTCGTGCCTACGGAGTTTGCCAGTGGCGTGATCGTTTCCACCGATGGCATGATCGTTACTTGTGCCCATGCGCTGGATGATCCGCAGCATTATCAGTATTACGTTTGGCTCGATCGCCGGGCTTATGAAGCCGAGGTCGTGGCCAAGTCAGCTAAAGTGCAGGCGGCGGATCCCTACACCGATTTGGCAGTACTGAAAATCGAGGCCAGCAATCTATCGCCGATAACTTTTGGGGACGCCGATCAACTGCGTAAAGGCAGTTTTGTGATCAGCCTGGGCAACCCATATGCCACGGCCCGCGACGGTCAAGCCAGCGCCAGTTGGGGCATCGTCGCCAATCTTCAGCGTACGGGCGTGACACAAAAATCGAACGAGTCGAGTCTGTTGGCTAAAGAAAACCAACATCAATTCGGCACGCTCATCCAGACCGACGCGCGATTAAACTTGGGCACGAGCGGCGGAGCGCTGGTCAACTTGCGGGGCGAGATGGTGGGGCTGACCACGTCTCTGGCCGCACTGAGCGGTTTTGAGCAGTCGGCCGGTTATGCGATCGCTGTGGATGACATGTTCAAACGCGTCGTCGATGCGCTCAAGACAGGGCATCAACCTGAGTTTGGTTTCTTAGGTATTCAGCCCGAGGAATTGCGCGCTCACGAACGAGCCGCCGGGTTCAGCGGGGCTAGAGTATCCTTGGTGTTGCCCGGTCTGCCCGGCGATTTGGCTGGTCTGCGCAACGAAGATTGCATTGTAGAAATCAACTCTCAGCCCATTGAAGATCGCAATGGCCTGTTTCGTGAGCTCAGCCAATTGCCGGCGGGAGCGGAAGTTGATCTGACGGTTCAGCGGCCGCGACGTGGCGAAGTGCCGTTCACTCCGATTCACTTGAAGGCCAAACTAAGCAAGAAATTCATCTCCACATCCCGCCCAGCCTTCGCGATTCACGCACCGCAGCAATGGCGAGGCATGTTAGTCGAATACTCGACAGCCGTCCCCAGTGAACTCGTCCGTGGCGGTCAGATTGCCCAACGTCGCACCAATGCCAAACTGGCTATCCTATCGGTGGATCCCGATTCGCCGGCGTGGCGTGCGGGGCTTCGCGCGGGCCATACGATTTTGGCCATCAATGGCACGCGTGTCCTAACGCCTGATGAATTTTACAAACACGCTCAGGACACACCGGGTCCAGCCGTGGTGCAGGTATACCGAAGTTCTGATCGCCTGGAAACCTTATCCATTGCCGAGTTCTAAGCACCGGGAAAACGCCATTGGGCGGGATAGTTAAGTGGTGTCTCGTCCGCGATTTTAGGTAGCCACCGCTGCCACCGCTGCCAAGCGGTGGATTTCGCCTCCAGACGAGTCCACCGTCTGGCGACGGTGGCTACGCACGAACTCGTCCTGGCACCCCTGGCTACCGCAAGTGTTGCTTGAGCCATTCGATGCCGGCCGGTATGCCCTCTTGGATCATGGATGCGTAGTGGTCCCCGGTAGGAACTTCCACTAGCGTGCATTCAGTGCCCGCGGAGCTTTGACGTTTCTGAAAGGTGCGGTTGCTGTCGAGCGATACGTTGTCGTCTTGCAATGATTGAAAGATCATGGTCGGACAGTTCAAATGCTGTTGGTGGGTAACCGGCGATGAACGCACGATAAAGTCTGCCAGTTCAGGCAAACGCGCGCTCAGTGTACGCACTAAGACGGCAGTATACACCTCTTTCAAATCAACTGCTGGTGCATAGGCAATGCAACCAGCAATTCGTGGTTCGTGAGCGGCCAAGAGTAACGCCATGGTCGCGGCCGAACTGTGGCCTACGCTAAAGATTTGCTGAGCGTTGATTTCGGGCACACTCGTTATCGCGTAGTCCAGCGCAATGCGTGCATTGACCAGTCCTGCCTCGGCATCGCGAAACGCGTCGTAACGTTCAGTTTCATCGCCTAGCAGGCTGGAACCATCCAAGTCATAAGCGATGACGGCCAAGCCCGCGTCGACGTACGGCAAGTGCTCGGCTTGATCTTCCTCACCCAGGCGCATGCCCTCCAGGAGGGTACTACCGGCGCCGCAGATTAACACGCAGGGTAAAGCACCGATGTCGGTTCGTCCGGTCGGCAAATAGACCCACAATCGCATGTTGGCTCCTGCCGGGACGCCATAGCCATTTCCATCACCAAAGATGACTTCGCGAAAGAGGACGCCACCCTCGATGATACTTGTTTCACCGACGCTCATTTTGGTCGGTAGTGGCTCGGCGGCATATTCAAACCGGCGGTTGGCCTTATCCGAGACAGTTGGATAGGTCATGAACCACGCAAGCATGCCGCCACATGCCGCTACGATCAACAACAGACCGACGCCTAGGGCGATTAGTATGATCGTCAGCGAACGTGAAATAGTGGCCGGCATAATGTAGACGAATCGCTCCGCGATTTGTCCCTAACTCTTTCACACTTCAGTACAAAGAAGCTTAGCAGGACATGCCCCGTCACGGAGTGCCGGGGCTACGATGTGGACGAATCGCTCCGCGACTCGTCGTTAACTCTTCTTCACTTCGGTACTAAGTAGCTTAAGCAGGTCATGCCCCGTCACGGAGTGCCTGGGCTACAAGGGCCCCGTCACGGAGAGAGTGTGATTTAATTCAGAGGTGAATTTCCAGCCTCTCCGCGCGAGCGGATTTTTGAAATTTCACGTTGTCCATCGTTGGTTGCACCTCCTCGGGCGGCTCTAGATTGCTGATCGCAGAGCGTTTGCCCGGTTAGCATTTGGT
>JADLDX010000081.1 GCA_020846515.1 Pirellulaceae bacterium | reverse complement strand
TAACCCTCGATCCAAGTAGATCGAAACTGCCCACTGTCCAAACGCACGCGGGTCAATTGCCAATCGGTTGATCCCGGTTGCTGGTTTTCGATCTGAATAGGGTTGTCGGCGGCGAGTGTCGCCACAGGGGCCGTCGTCCAGACTGTCATGGCGACCGTCATCGCGACCAGAATAGCAAACGCGCGAGCGAGCATGGTGGGTCTCACAGAGAGGTGGGAGAAATAGCCGGCGTAACGTAGGAGGACCGTATTGTACCCAAGTATTTCTCAAACTGCGTAGCCGTAGCCACCCGGTGGACTGTAGCCACCCGTCGCCAGACGGTGGAATGGGCTGGAGGCGAAATCCACCGCTTGGCAGCTTGGCAGCGGTAGCTACGCTGAATTCCACCGCTTGGCAGCGGTGGCTACTGAACCCTCTTACACAGGCACGGCGGCGGCGGTGCCCATGGTGACGTCCGGAGCGGCCAGCAAACTGCTGCCCTGCAGGTAGATGTCGATCGCTCGGGCGGCACCGCGGCCTTCGCTGATGGCCCACACGACCAGCGACTGACCACGACGGCAGTCACCCGCCGCGAACAAGCCAGGTATGTTCGTGTCGTATTTGCCATATTCAGCCTGGTAATTGGACCGTGCATCCTTGTTCAATCCCACGCTGTCGACAGCGTAGTGCTCAGGCCCCAAGAAGCCCATGGCCAGCAGCACCAGGTCTGCTTCGACAATGTGCTCAGAGCCGGGCACTTTCTCCATTTGCATGCGTCCGTTGACCTTGGACCACTTCACGTTCACCGCGCGAATGCCGCGCACGTTACCCTGGCCGTCATCCAAAAACTCTTCGCTCAGGATGCAATACTCGCGCGGATCTTTGCCGAACTTGGCTTCGACTTCTTCGTGACCATAATCGACGCGGAAGATGCGGGGCCATTGCGGCCAAGGGTTATCCACCGCGCGTTCCTCAGGTGGCCTGTCCAACAGTTCAAAGTTCACCAGGCTGGTACAACCGTGACGCATGCTGGTACCAATACAGTCAGTACCTGTATCGCCACCACCGATGACCACGACCTTCTTGCCCTTAGCCGAAATATATTTGCCATCGGCATGTTCGGAGTCGAGCAAACTTTTGGTATTGGCCGTCAGAAACTGCATGGCGAAGTAGATGCCCTTGAGTTGCCGACCGGGAATCTCCAGATCTCGAGGCTTGGTAGCGCCCGTGGCCATCAGCACAGCATCGAATTCAGATTGCAACTGGGACAGTTCGTGCGTGCGACCGATATCTGCACCGGTAACGAACTTGACACCTTCAGCGCGCATCAAATCCAGCCGACGTTCGACGACACCTTTGTCCAGTTTCATGTTCGGAATACCGTACATCAGCAAGCCGCCAATGCGATCGGCACGTTCGAACACGGTCACTTCATGACCAACCTTGTTCAATTGATCCGCCGCCGCCAAACCGGCTGGCCCGCTGCCGACGATGGCCACGCGTTTCCCAGTTCGGACTGCCGGTGGTTGTGCCGTGACCCAATTCTCTGCAAAGGCCCGGTCGATGATCGCATTTTCAATATTCTTGATCGTGACCGGGGGATTGGTTATGCCCAGCACACAGGCCCCTTCGCAGGGAGCCGGACAGACACGACCGGTGAACTCCGGAAAGTTATTGGTTTTGTGCAATCGCTCGATCGCATCTTTCCAACGCCCCTGATACACCAAGTCGTTCCACTCGGGTATCAAGTTATCAATCGGACAACCGGTCGCGGATTGGCAAAACGGAATGCCACAATCCATGCAGCGCGCACCTTGCTCGCGCAACAACGCCTCTTCAGGCTCGGTGTACACTTCCTTGAAATCATGCAGCCGTTCCAGCGGTACACGCCATGGCACCTTCTTTCGATCAAACTCTTTAAACCCAGTCGGCTTGCCCATTATCGATTCCCAGTCTTTAGTCTTTAATCTTTAGTCTTAGTGTTAATCTCTAGCTGTTAGCTGTTAGCTTTTAGTCGTCTGAGCTCGTGAAGACTAGCTCGCGATTCTCTTTCAGTTGCTGCATGACGCGCTTGTAGTCGGTCGGCATGACTTTGACGCACTCGGCCACAAACTGACTCCAGTTGGCCAAGACGCGCTCGGCGACCGCACTGCCTGTGTACAGTTGATGCCGAGTGATCAAGTCCTTGACGAATTTCTCTTCCTCTTCGGAATCAATGCGTTCCAGGCCAATCGTGCCCAGGTTGCATTTCACGCGGAAGTCATCCATGCGGTCCATGACATAAGCAATACCGCCTGACATGCCGGCCGCAAAGTTGCGACCGGTCTTGCCCAGAATGACCACGTGGCCACCGGTCATGTATTCACAACCATGATCCCCGACACCTTCGACCACCGCGCTGGCGCCGCTGTTGCGTACGCTGAAGCGTTCCGCCGCACAACCGCGCAAGAAGACTTCACCGCTGGTGGCACCATACAAACAAACATTGCCGACCAGGATATTCTCCTCGGCAGCAAACTGGCTCAGCTTGGGTGGATAAACGATGATCCGTCCGCCAGACAAACCTTTGCCGACATAGTCATTAGCATCACCTTCTAACTCGAGTGTGACACCATGCGCTAAGAACGCACCCAGACTCTGACCGGCAGAACCAACCAGGTTCACATGAATCGTGTCGTCCGGCAAACCAGCCTGGCCATAACGCTTGGCCACGTTATGGCTGAGGATCGTGCCGACAGTTCGATTGATATTGATGATTGGTAAAGTAAATTTCGTCGGCTTGCCCGTCTCCAATGCCCCTTGCGCACGGGGCACCAATTCGGTAACGTCCAACGACTTTTCCAAACCGTGATCTTGTGGAATCTGGCAGCGCGTAATCGTGCCAGGACGCATACCCACAGCCGGTGTCAGCAGTGGCGTTAGATCCAAGCCATCGGACTTCCAATGATGGATAGCCTCTTTGGCATCCAGCACGTCAACGCGACCGATCATATCATCGACGCTGCGGAAGCCGAGCGTGGCCATGATCTGACGCACATCTTCGGCCACCATGAACAGGTAATTGACCACATGTTCAGGCTTGCCCTGGAACTTCTTGCGTAGTTCTGGGTCTTGCGTTGCGACACCAACCGGGCAAGTGTTCAAATGGCACTTGCGCATCATGATGCAGCCCAAGGTGATCAGCGGAGCCGTGGCGAAGCCAAACTCCTCCGCACCCAGCAGCGCTGCGATCACTACGTCGCGACCGGTCTTGAGTCCACCGTCGGTTTGCAGGGTCACTCGACTGCGCAAATCGTTCATCACCAGCGTTTGATGCGCTTCGGCGATACCCAACTCCCACGGCAGACCGGCGTGCTTGATACTGGTCAGAGGCGAAGCGCCTGTGCCGCCGGTATCGCCAGCGATCACAATGTGCTCGGCGTGCGCTTTGCTTACACCGCTGGCCACTACACCCACGCCCACTTCGCTGACCAGTTTTACACTGATGCGTGCGCTGGGATTGGCATTCTTCAAGTCGTGAATCAGCTGCGCCAGATCTTCAATCGAGTAGATATCGTGATGCGGTGGCGGACTGATCAGACCCACGCCAGGTGTGCTGTAACGAATTCTGGCAATGTTTCGATCAACCTTCTTGCCGGGCAATTCACCACCCTCACCGGGCTTGGCACCCTGCGAGATCTTGATCTGCAGTTCGTCGGCGTTCGTCAGATACTCAATCGTGACACCAAAGCGACCGGAGGCGACTTGTTTGATCGCCGAGCGTTTGGAGTCCCCATTGGCCAGAGGTTGAAAGCGAACGGGATCTTCGCCGCCTTCGCCGGTGTTGCTCTTGCCGCCCAAGCGATTCATCGCGATCGCCCGCGTCTCGTGCGCCTCGGCGCTAATCGAGCCGAAGCTCATCGCGCCAGTACAGAAACGTTTGACGATGTTCTTGGCCGGTTCGACTTCTTCCAGCGGTACGGCTGGACCAGCCACACCGGGCTTGAGATCCAATAGTCCTCGCAGAGCGTAGCGCATCTTGTTGCTGCGGTTGATGTGCTCGGCGAATCGCCAATAGGCGTCTTTGTCGCCAGCGCGAGCCGCCACTTGCAGATCCGCGATGGCTTGCGGGTCCCAACCGTGACGTTCCCCTTCGGCTCGCCAATGGAACTCTCCGGGATTTGGCAGAGTTGGCAGAGTTGGCAGAGTGCGCGATGCGTCTTCTGGGTAACCCAAACGATGACGTCGCATGGTCTCTTCTGCCAAGACTTCAAAGTTCACACCTTGAATGCGGCTAGCCGTACCGACGAAGCATTTCTTGATCACTTCATCATGCAGGCCTAGCGCCTCAAATATTTGC
>JADLDX010000080.1 GCA_020846515.1 Pirellulaceae bacterium | reverse complement strand
TGATTGGCCATGCCGATTGACCGTGATCGTGTCACGTGTGGTTCGCGATGAAGCGGACACAACCGACATGGATGGTCGGGCGGTTGGGAAACGTGTCTCCGCAGGAGCGTCGACCTCCCGGGCACGCCGCAAAGAGCAACTGATTGGCCATGCCGATTGACCGTGATTGTGGCACGTGTGGTTCGCGATGGTGCGGACCCAAGCGGCATGGATGGTCGGGCGGTTGGGAAACGTGTCTCCGCAGAAGCGTCGACCTCCCGGTGCACCCGGTGGCACGAAAACAGACATTGTGGACCGGGGTCAGATTGGGTACACAGGGTAAATGGCGCAGGCCAGTCTAGTGAACTGTGGCGGGAACTCAACAGCGAAGGGCAGTGCGATGTTTAGACAGAGGCGGCGGCTGGTCCACTGGACTGGCCTGACGGTTTGTCTGCTGAGCATTATCAATGCGAGCCCCAGTTGGGCACAGTTGCAATTGCCCCCGTCGGAGGTGACATCATCCGAGGTCAACCTGCAGTCGAGCGACCTGTCCGCTGGAGCTAATGCGAGCAATGCATCAAGCAACAACGCCATCAATCAAAGCGATATCGCGAACAGCCCTGATAACAACGCGGTCGTCCAGCCCGCGACGGCACCTCCTGCAAACGCTTCTCCAGCGATAAGTGCCCCGGCAATCGCTTCGCCGGTACCTTTGCCGCCCAGCGCCACCACGCCGACGACACCAACTCCGCCAACCATTGGGTTGACGAGTGAACTGATCACTTCGCGATTGGAGCAGATTCAACGCACGACGGAGATCGAAGCGGCGATAAAGGATGCGCTGGTGCCCCTGTATCAGCGGACATTGGTTGATTTGAAATCCGCCAACGATGCCTCTCGCTTGCGTAAGGAGTTAGCAGGTCGCCAGGCGGCCGCGCCGAAGACGTTAGCCGATGCCAAGCAGAAGAAAGAGAATCAGCCGCCGCGAGTTGATGATCCCAGCCTGTTGGACTACATCAGCTTCGACGAGTTGCAGCAGGAGTTGCAGACTGAGCAAAGCAAACTGACCGCGGCTACGGAGCTGCGCACCAAGCTGAGCGAGCAAGTCGACACGCGCGAAAAGCGGCGCAAAGAGTTACCTCAGTTGATCTCGGAGGCCAAGACCAAGCAAGAGCAGATCGATCGAGAGCAAGCCGCCCCGCCGGGTGCAGCGACCGTTGATCCATTGTTAAAAGAGGCCACCGTCTGGTCGCTCATGGCGCAAAAGATGGCCGCCAGCGAACAAGTGCAGCTTTTGGAACAAGAGCAGCGTGTATACGAGGCAGAAACCGAGCTCTTACCCTTGCAGTTAGAGCTGGCCCGCGCCGACGAGAAGTACTTGCAAGAACAAGTCAGGCGATTGACTGAACAGCTCGATCGACTCCGACAAGAAGGTATTGCCCAAGAGCGCCAAGAGGTGATACGCCTGGTCGAAGAAATCCCGCAAGGTCCCGATGTTCCTGCCGATTTGCCGAAACTCGGCGCGCAGTTGATGGATCGCATTAATCAGTGGCTGGACCTGGTCAAGAAGAAAGCGGAGATCACCAACGAGCTCAATGGTTCCAAAGCGCTTTTGGAAAAGTGGAAAGACCGCTACACAAAAATGGTCAATCGGGTCGAGCCACAGCCGGGTCAGGACGTGGTCGCCGGCTTTAATAGTTGGGTCGGCTTGATGTTGCGCAAGCAGCGCAATGAACTGCCAGACACGCAAAAGCTAGAACGCCAGATACATCACTACCAGCAAGAAGCACAGGATGTCGATGCGATGCTCTTCACACTCGAAGACGCCTTGCAAACGATCAACTCTTGGAGCGACGACGGTCAGACCAGTTTTACTTCGAACTTGCTGCGCGGTGGTGACGATAGCTCGACGATGCGTAGCGATGTATCCAACGATCTGCGGCCCACATACGATCGACTGCTGGCTAAGGATAAAGAGCTGATCGAGAAGATGAAGATCGACATCGATACTTATTTAAACAATCTGTATCAGGTCGCTGACTTAAAAACGCAGACCAATGCGATGGTCAGCAAGTATCACTCGTTTATTGAGAAGCATGTGCTGTGGATTCGCAGCAGTGAGCAGTTGGACAAGTCTGATTTTCGGGAGGCGGCCAATGCCTTTCATTGGTTGGTCAGCTACGAACATTGGCGGCATCTGGGAGCATTGATGTTGCTCGATGCGCGGCAACGTCCTTGGTGGTGGGTTCTATTTTTGGTGGGATTCTTGACCGTGCTGGTCAATCACACACGCATGCGCCGCATGCTGGCCGCCAGTGGCGACCGAGCGTGCAAACGATCCAATACTAGTTTCCACTTAACCACCCAGTCACTGCTGCTGACGATAGCAATTTCACTGCCAGTACCGTTGGTCATGCTGTTCCTGCACTGGCGGTTGCGGAGTCTAGATGACACGAGCGAAGCGTTCCATCAAGCCATCGCCCATGGCCTGCTGGTGGCCGCAGCTGTGTTTACTCCGTTTGAATTCTTGCGACAGATGTGTCGACCGGGCGGTCTAGGCGTCAAGCACTTTGAGTGGTCGGAAGCCGCCGCGAAGTTGCTGACGTCAAACCTGCGCTGGTTAATCGATTTGGCTACGCCGATTGCGATGCTGGTAGGAGTCATGGAAGGACAGTCCAACACTCGCTATCAATCCTCGTTAGGCCGGTTGGCATTTTTGGTTTTGATGACGTTGATCCTGGCGTTTTCGGCCAGAGTCTTCATTCCACGCAACGGCGTATTCACCGACTACCTGCGGCAATATCGTGGTGGTTGGCTGGATCGTCTGCGATGGGGTTGGTATCCGCTGATTGTCTTCAGCCCCATTTTATTGGCAGCACTCAGCTTCATTGGCTTTCACTACACGTCGGAAAGACTGGCTCTGCACTTGCACAGCAGTTTCTGGTCGCTAGTCGGCTTGATCTTGATGTACAGTTTGATGCGCCGCTGGCTACTGCTCTCACGACGTAAGATCATGGTTGACCAGGCCAAGCAACGATTGGCCGAAGCAGCCCGCCGTGATCCATCACAAACCGTTTCTGCTTCCGCTGGTGCGTCGGATGAATCGGAGTTGAATCTATCGGCGATCAACGAGCAGACCATGCGACTGGTGACGAGTTTCATGATTGTCAGTGGTCTGGTAGCCTTCAGTGTGATTTGGTCCGATGTGTTGCCGGCCATTGGCATGCTAGAAAATTTTGAACTGTGGGATGTTCAGGGCAGCAAGCCCAATGAAGTGGTAACGATCACGCTGGCCAACCTGGTGATCGTCGTGCCGATTTTTATCCTAACCGTCATCGCTGGTCGCAATCTGCCAGGCTTGATGGAGATTGCTTTGCTGCAGCATCTGCCACTGACCGGTGCCGCTCGTTATGCCATCTCCACGTTGAGTCGATACGCCATTTTGATCTTGGGTATTGTGGCCAGCTCGAGCGCTATCGGCTTGCGATGGTCCAGTATCCAGTGGTTAGTTGCCGCGTTGGGCGTCGGTTTGGGTTTCGGTTTGCAAGAGATCTTCGCTAACTTTGTCTCCGGGATCATCCTGCTGTTCGAACAACCGATCCGAGTCGGTGACGTGATCACGATTGATGGCGTCACCGGCAGTGTCTCCAAGATCCGGATGCGGGCCACGACGTTGGTCAACTGGGATCGTCAAGAGTTGATCATTCCCAACAAGGACTTGATCACCGGCAAACTGTTGAATTGGACGCTGTCGGATACGACCAATCGCATCCAAATCCGCGTCGGGGTAACGCATGGCAGCGATACGGAAGAGGCTTGCCGCATCTTAAAGGAGATTGTGGCCGGTCATGCCAACATTATGAAAGATCCCGCCTCGAGCGTGGTGTTTGATAATTTTGGCGAGGGCAGTTTGGATCTGACGATTCGAGCGTTTCTGGCGAACCTGGACGTGCGATTGGATACGATGCACGAACTGCACACTCAAATCTATCGCCGCTTTGCAGCCGCCGGTATTGATATCGCCTTCCCACAGCGCGATCTCCACATTCGTTCGTTCCCGTTACAAATGCTGCAATCTCTGGCCAGCCGCAATGGTCATGGCAGCGCCAAAGACGCGGTCAGCAGCCAATAACGCACACCTACACGCTCCTCCGCGCACCCACCACCAGCAGGCCAAGTGTCCGAGGCCGTTAATCCCAATACCGTTCAACGAAGCACGTAGCCGCCTCTCTCCGAGACGCGAGTCCTGAGCCCTTTGGTGAAATTCGCGAGTCTCGGAGAGACTCGCCTACGTGAAAACGCCCTTCGTTGAACGGTATTGCCGTTAATCCGACGACTCGACTTGCGGTTAGAATAGGTGTGGGCTGGATTTGGAAAAAGGGTGACAGTGCGTATGAATATTATGCAGTCGTTTCGACGGATGGTTCGGGCCGGTGCCATTCGTGGGCTCGGTGTCGCTATTGGCGGGCTCTGTGAAGTTCTCAGCTCGCCAGGAGGCGTCGGGCTGACGCCCAGCGTTTGTGCGGACGACTCTCCCGCACAGGTCGACTTGCAGCATGTCGATCGTTGGCTGAAAGACTTACCGGTCAATGCGCAGCGTGGATATCGCCATCTAACCGAAACGGCTTATGTCCCGGCTGATTTGGATGACGAGGTATTTGATGTCTTGACAGAAAATACCAAGACCAAGCCGGCACCGTTTCCTCCCGCGCACGTAGCACCGGAGCTATCCGTCGAGCGGGCGCATGCGTTCTTGAAGTATGGCCTGACGGAACGACCGGGCGATGGTACCAATCGACCATTGCAATACGTCGTGGACTCGTCGCGACAATGGACGATGAATTGCTTTTCGTGTCATGGTGGTTCGGTATATGGGCGGACCCTGCCCGGTGCGCCCAATAATCTGTACATGCTTCAGATGCTGACCGAAGATTCGCGTTCGACCAAATTGCGATTGGGCAAGCCGCTCGCTCAGATGGACATTGGTTCGGCGTTTATGCCTTTGGGTACAACGGTCGGTACGACGAACGCTGTCATGTTTGGCGTGGCGCTAATGAATTATCGCGATGCCGAACTGAATGTGCAGACACTGCGGGCCGCTCCCAGGATGGTGCATCACGACATGGATCCGCCCGCCTGGTGGCTCTTCCATCGAAAGACTCGCTTATATGCCGATGGCTTTGCAGAGAAAGGTGCCCGCGGGCTGATGCAATTTATGCTGGTGCGTGAAAATGGCCCGGATAAATTTAAACAGTGGGAGAACGACTTTGAAGATGTGTGTGCCTTCATCGAGAGCGTTCGTCCGCCTAAGTATCCTGGCTCGATCGATCCGGTTCTTTCGGCACGCGGACGCCTCGCATTTAATGAGCACTGTGCAAGCTGTCATGGGACCTATGGAGCAGGTGGTCAGAATAAGTATCCGGAGAAACTGATACCGATTGAGGAAATTGGTACTGATCGCGTTCGCCTGGATTCGCTAACTCCCAAGCATCGCGAGCATTACGGTCAGAGTTGGTTTGCTCACTTTGGCAAGCAGCAAACATGGTCGGATCCGCAAGGTTACATGGCGCCGCCGTTGGATGGCATCTGGGCCTCGCCACCCTATCTGCATAACGGTTCGGTCCCAACCCTATGGCACTTGTTGCATCCTGATCAACGTCCAGTAGTTTGGACGCGCACCAGCATCGAGATGGATCCAGCCCGTATCGGATTGACAGTTCAAGAGCTTGATGACGTGCCAGCCAAAACTAATCAACGGCAGAGGCGACAGTCTTTCGATACGCGAGGTTTCGGCAAAGGCAACGGCGGACACGAATTTCCCAACCTGCTGACCGAAGAAGAGCGCGCAGCCGTCCTGGAGTACCTGAAGACCCTGTAAACGAATCGCTCCGCGACTCGACCATGTAGACGAATCGCTCCGCGACTCGTCAACTCTTCAGCAGCAGCCCTTTGATTGGACAGCGCCATCAACATGAACCGTACTGGCGTTAGCCACGGTTTACGCTGAAAGAACCGCGGCTAACGCCGTGCGGCTAATTAGCCGCAAGCGCGCTAGCGTCCGGTTTCCCTATTCTTTTGCGGTGTAGCAAACCGGCCGCCAACGTGTGGATGATGACTTTACACCGCGTGAGATGCGGGTGACGCAAGAGGGCCGAAAACCGTGGGCTAGCGCCCAGCGGCTGATCAGAAAACCGCGGCTAACGCCGTGCGGCTGATTCAAAGTGGCGATGTCCAGTTAAGCCCCGATCAAAAATCGATCTGCACACGCGTAGCGTAGATATTGGTAGAGCTGCTGATGTTCGTACCAGGGATAGTTGATGGGAAACGATCAGGACCTTCGGCGTTGGCCCGAATGCAATTGAAGACCCACTTGCAGTACGGATTGATGTACCAGTTCAGGCCGACGGTCCAATTGGTCAGATCGCCACCTACGATGGCTTCGTCACTCAAGTCAATGGTTGAGTAGCGTGCAGCCACTTCCCAGGCTCCGCGACCGCCCTGCCCTACACTGTGAAATGGCATAACGCGATCGATGGCGCCGGCCTTACGATCATAAGGACGATGCTCGCCGGTCAAGAAGTAGCCGACTTGCGCGTAAGTACCGCGCAGCAAAGCGTTACGACCAGGTTGATTGACGGCTGCAGCCATCGTTTCGCTTTGAAACGAAAACGGTCCGCGCACCCACAAGCTCTCCAGACCAAATGTCTGTATGTTGCTGATGCTGCTCAGTTGTCCTGAGTCGACGAAAAATGGTGTCCCGTTCTGTGCCCCAGGTACGGCTTGCCCGCTGGTGCCGACCGCACCTGGCGCGAACTCACCTACAAAGATCTCGGGGATCGAACGAAAGCGAGCAGTGTCGCGAGGAGGTGAATTCAAAAAGTAGCCACCGCCGACATGCATGTAGTCTTCGCCGTGAGCACCACAATGCCACAACAAACGGGTTAACCGCGCCGCCGCGCCGTTGCCTCCGTTGGTGCTCAACGAATTACCAAACTGATCTTGGCCGGTTCGAAAGATCGATGCCGCCCAAGTTGTATCGAGATCGTCAGAGTGATTGTAAAAGCCGACGCCCAAATGACGGAACGGAGTAAAGGGCTGAAACATGGACGATCGTTCCATGAACGTCGTGTACCGAAAACTACTAACCACTTCCAAGCTGAATGGCTGTTTCCATTGCCCAGCCCGCACGGTCCCCAACATGGGAACATTGGTTTGTTCGACCCAGACATCTGTAAATGTCGGGCGACCAAAGAAGCCAAAGTCCATCTGCATAAAAGCGTTCATCGAATCGGTGACTTTGGCCTGGGCACCCAATCGAGCGCGTCGAAATTCGGCCCCGCTTTC
>JADLDX010000079.1 GCA_020846515.1 Pirellulaceae bacterium | reverse complement strand
GCACAACTCCTTCGGGATAGCTGGGCGCGATCTTGACCGCCGTATGTTTGGCACTGGTCGTGGCGCCACCGATCAGGAGCGGCAGATTCATGCCTTGCCGCTTCATCTCTTTGGCTACGTGAACCATTTCGTCTAGGCTGGGGGTGATCAGACCCGAAAGGCCGATGACATCAACGCCATTTTTCTTGGCCTCCTCAAGTATCTTCTCGCAGGAGACCATGACGCCCAGGTCGATGACTTCGAAGTTGTTGCAGCCGAGCACTACTCCGACAATGTTCTTGCCGATGTCGTGCACGTCGCCTTTGACGGTGGCCATCAGGACTTTACCGCGTGCCGAGGCGGCTTCCGCACCCGCCAGTCGTTTCTCTTCTTCCCTGTAGGGCGTCAAGTAATTGACCGCCTTCTTCATGACGCGCGCCGACTTGACGACTTGAGGCAGGAACATCTTGCCGGCGCCGAACAGGTCACCGACGACTTGCATGCCAGCCATCATGGGGCCTTCGATCACATCCAAGCAGCGCGTCGACAGTTGCCGAGCCTCTTCGGTGTCGACTTCAATATACTTGTCGATACCATGTACCAAGGCGTGTTTGAGTCGATCGATGACTGGCGCGTCGCGCCAAGCCAGATTCTCACCGGCCGCTTTCTTGCCAGGGCCCTTTACCGATTCGGCAAACGTCAGCATGCGATCGGTAGCATCGGGGCGACGGTTCCACAGGACGTCTTCGACGTGTTCCAGAAGATCTTTGGGAATGTCTTCATACACGGCCAATTGGCCCGCGTTGACAATACCCATGTCCATACCAGCCGCCACGGCGCGGTACAGGAACGCGCTGTGCATGGCTTCGCGAACCACATCATTACCACGGAACGAGAAACTAATATTGCTGACACCGCCGGACACATGGCAACCAACGCAGGTGCGTTTGATTTCGCGAGTGGCTTCGATAAAGTTTAAGGCGTAGTTGTTGTGCTCTTCGATGCCGGTGCCCACGGTCAAAATGTTGGGGTCGAAGATAATGTCTTCAGGCGCCATGCCCACTTTTTCAGTCAGGATCTTGAAAGCGCGCTGGCAAACGCGAACCTTGTGCTCCACTTCGACGGCCTGGCCCGTTTCGTCGAAGGCCATGACCACGGCCGCAGCTCCGTAGCGTCGTACGAGGTTGGCTTTGCGCAGAAAATCTTCTTCGCCCTCTTTGAGGCTGATCGAATTAACGATGGCTTTGCCTTGCACATTCTGCAAACCGGCTTCGATCACTTCCCAGCGACTGCTGTCGATCATGACTGGCACGCTGGCGGCGACTGTGTCACCGGCAACCAGACGTAGGTAACGCGTCATGGCGGCCGGTCCATCCAACAGCGCATCGTCCATGTTGATGTCGATGATTACGGCACCGTTTTCCACCTGCTGGCGGGCGACTTCCACTGCCGTTTCGTAGCTTTCGTCGCGTACCAATTTGGCAAACGCGCGCGAACCGGTAACGTTGGTACGTTCACCAACCATGGTGAAGGGCACTTCAGGACGCAACGTCAACGGCAACTGACCGCTCAGCCGCGTCCAATGAAAACTATTTTCGTGACGACGCGGTTTGATACGTGAAATGCGATCGGCAATGGCGGCAATGTGAGCCGGGGTGGTACCGCAGCAGCCGCCGACAATATTCAGCCAGCCATTTTCCGCGAACTCGCCAATCATTTCAGCCATGGCCGCTGGGCCCAGATCATATTGCCCCATTTCGTTAGGCAAGCCAGCATTCGGATGGCAGCTCACCGGGACTGATGCAATCTTGGATAACTCTTCTAAGTGCGGCCGCATGATCTGTGGCCCCAGAGCGCAATTCATGCCGACGGTTAGCATCGGAAAATGATTGATGGCTGCCCAAAACGCTTCAACACTCTGGCCGCTGACAAACGTGCGTCCACCATCGCTGAAGGTGGCACTGACCATCACCGGCACTCGACGTCCCGATTTCTCAAAGTAATCGCTGATAGCAAACAAGCAGGCCTTGAGGTTCAGCGTATCGATAGCCGTCTCAGGCAGCAGCAGGTCTACACCGGCTTCGACCAGGTGTTGTACCTGCGTGCGGTAGCTATCGACCATCTCCATATAACAGACATCGCGATGGGCGGCATCTTCTACCTGCGTGCTGATCGCCGTTTGCTTGGCGGTTGGCCCGATTGAGCCGGCCACGAATCTAGGTCGTTCTGGAGAGCGTTCGTTGAATTCGTCGACTGCGCGACGTGCGCAAGCTACGGCGGCAAAGTTGATTTCGCGAATGATGTCATCGCCCAATTCGTACTCAATGGCCCCAATCGGGCTGGAATTGAAAGAATTGGTCTCGACAATATCTGCCCCGGCCTGCAAATATGCCCGGTGAATCTCGGTAATAGCCGCTGGCATCGTAACGCACAGAATATCGGAGAACCGCGACAGGTCTTTCGCATGTCCCAAGAATCGCTCGCCGCGAACTTGGGCATCGGTCAACTGCAGCTTTTGAATCATCGAGCCCATGGCGCCATCCAGCACCAGGAT
>JADLDX010000078.1 GCA_020846515.1 Pirellulaceae bacterium | reverse complement strand
TGGATTCAACGATCAACAGTCTGCGCGAAGCCTACCTAAGCTATCAACCAGGTGGCGGTGGGGATCTGGTGTTTGACTTCGGGCGCATTAACCTGCGCAATGGGCCGGCGTATGGATACAACCCAACGGATTTCTTTCGTGACGGCAGTCTGCGAGTGTTGACCAGTGCCGATCCATTTGCATTGCGTCAAAACCGGATTGGTTCAGTGATGTTGCGGGGTCAGCGACTCTGGACTGGAGGCTCTTTGTCGATAGCGTACTCACCCAAGCTGTCTACCCGACCGAGCGCCGACGGCTGGAGCCTGGACCTTGGCTCTACCAATAACCGCGATCGTGGTCTGGTGACTTTGGGCACCCGAGTTTCCGAAAGCGTTAATACGCAGCTGTTCCTGTACAAGGAAGGTGGCCAGTCAGCGTCCGTGGGTGCGAACATGACGGCCCTTTTATCGGATGCGGCGACCTTGCATCTGGAATGGACACGCGGCCGGGAACCCGATTTGCTGACCCGGGCCCTGTCAATACCGGCCAATATCGCGACGCGGGACCGCTTTGTTGGCGGATTTACCTATACCACTTTGGCCAAGACGTCGATTACGGCCGAATACCAGTACAACGGCTTTGGGCTGAATCAGGCGCGGTGGAATGCACTCGCCGCTACTCCGGCGGCCCAACTCGCTTATCTGGGCGAGGCGCTACGTTTGCAAGAACTGGCCCAGCGCCAAGCCATCCTGATTTACGTCACGCAAAAAGATCTTTGGCTGAAAGACCTCGATTTGACCGCGTACCTGCGCTACAACATGGGTGACAACAGCAAACTGGCGTGGTTAGAATTGCGCCGGCACTGGACGAATTTCGATCTTACGTTCCAGTTGCAGCAGAACATCGGCCGCCAGAATAGCGAATTCGGTATTTTGCCGGACCGCCGCATCATGCAGGTTCTGGGGACCTATTACTTCTAACCGGCCATATAGATTTTTGATTTCATTGGGGTCAGGATATTGGATATCGTCCGTCCCCCAAAATCAGCTGCCCAGCGCACCGGGGGTCCAAGTGGAGTGATCTTACCCCAGTTTTCCGCACTCCGTGCGATACCCGACTACGAGGCGCTACCGCCATGGTATAGCGCGCATCCGGAACAGTGACGATCGGACCGGCCGTTTATCGTTGTGGGCATTCCCAATCACGTTCAGTTGCCGAACTCAAGAGACGCAGTCAACAGAGCGCTTACCTCGCACCCGCAGCAGTGCGCCCATGCTGGGCGCACGAAAAAGGGCCGAGATAATCTCGGCCCTTGATCCTAACCATTTGGATAGCGCGACTTCAGATGGTTGTCCTCCGACGTTGCGTCAAACCCAAGCCCGCCAATGCCAACCCCAGAAGAGCAAGTGAACCGGGCTCAGGAACTGAGAATGCGATGCTCCCGTCTAAAGTAGATTGTCGAAGCAAAGCTTTACCGCCGCCCAGCAAAGGAGCCGCATCTCCGAGCCACAACTGATCAGGGCTGGGAAGCGGGGGATTGACGTTGGTGTCAATGATGAAACTAACGCCATTCGTAGGATCAGCCAGCCAAGCTGAGTAGAAGTCAGGTCCTACATCACCATTCTTCCAAAAAGCCTGAGAAAATGCATTTGAGTCGTCGGAACCATTCCCATCAAAATCAAACGTCACATTCCCGGTCAAAGACAAGTTGACACCTTGGAATGCCGATCCAGTCAGATTCAATCTAAGAACTTGTTCGCCATTGTGAGGGTTGCCGGCACCAGAGTTGTAATAAACATCAAAGTATCCGGATGTGAAATTCACCTCCGTCCCCGTTGAAACCCCTTTAATTTCGTACAGATAAGTCAATCCCCACACCTTGCCACCGGTGATCGTATCACCGTATAGGGGGACGGTCCCACCCGCTACGAACCCGTTGCCATCAACTGGCGTGTTCAAAGCGTCAATGTTCAAGTTTCCGGCGAACGTGGGCAACTTTGGATTGTTGATTGGGCCGCCTGGCGTAATGTCAACAGGCGTGGCAGCCAATGAGGTTTTTGGGCCGGCACTAAACCCATAACCAGCCATGACAGACGACTTATTGGTGTCTATCACAACCGTACCCGCGGTAGATGGACTTCCCAAATAAATCGAGGTTGCAAGCGTGCCGGTATAGCCCAATTCGTCAACCGGATCCGTGGTCGTGCTTCCGTTTGGGCCAAAGTCAATACCGTTATCCAGGCGGATTGGGGTTGCGAATGAACTCGTAGAAGTGGTCAGCCCAATGACTGCCCCCACCGCTATTGCAAGAAGAGATTTTTTCATGATGACACTCCGTTAGGTGAAGCTTGCTTGGCCGGGACTGCCCCGGATGAACTCGCTAAGCACTAGTCGTGCCAGTGATGAAAAATCACTATGAATCAAGACTTTAGAACGTGCCAACTGAATCAACGGTTCATCGTTGTAAAAAATTTCGACAAAAGCAACTGATCCGCATGGTTTCTTTCCGTTACAGTGGCATCAGGCTCAAGGTAGTTCAAATCACTTGAACTGCCTCGACAGCTGTGATTGCGGTTTGATGTGCCTCCGGCTTGTTCAGAGTTGGCAAACATCTTGGTGTGAGCAACATAATGTTGTCAACTGCTTTAGGGTCAACGGAGAGTTATTCGCTTAGCATAGTAAGCTCAATATCAGCTGATTTTTGGCAGGATGCTCTGGACATGCCAAGTCTGATGGAAGACGAATCGCGAGTTGAGATCAGATTGGAGCAGCATTAATGACTAGAGCTCAGTTTGACTACACTCATGCGTACTCACGCAATATGGGCTGGTTGAAATCCGACGAGCAGGCAACTGTGCGCCAATCGCGAATTGCAATCGCTGGTCTCGGCGGCGTCGGCGGGGCGCACTTGTTGACACTTTGTCGGCTCGGCGTTGCAAACTTCAACATCTCCGACTTCGACAACTTCGACATCCACAACATGAACCGCCAAGCAGGCGCGTTCATGTCGTCCATGCACAAACCCAAGCTGGATACCTTGGCACAAATGGCGAAAGATATCAACCCTGAGGTTGATCTTCGGTTATTCCCCAGCGGAGTGCAAGCTGACAATGTCGACGAGTTCCTTCGCGATGTCGATGTCTACGTCGATGGCCTGGACTTCTTCGCCCTGCCCGCCAGGCGCATGGTGTTCGCCAAGTGTCGGGAAAAAGGTATCCCTGTGCTGACGGCGGCGCCTTTGGGGGTTGGTGTGGCTCTGCTGTACTTCTCTCCCACCGGCATGAGCGCGGAGGACTACTTCAAATGGGACGGCCATGACCTGCAAGAGCAGTATGCGCGCTTCATCGCCGGCCTTTCTCCAGCCATGATGCAGCGGCACTATCTTGTGGCTCCCGAGGCGGTGAATTTTCAGGAGAAGCGCGGGCCGTCTACGGTCATGGCTTGTGATCTGTGTGCTGGTGTGATGGGAGCGTCGGTCATGAAATTGTTGCTGGGCCGGGGCAACATCCGTGCGGCGCCATGGGGGATGCATTTTGATGCGTACCAGCAAAAGCTGAAGTTCACATGGCGGCCGTTTGGCAACTCCAACCCGTTGCAGCAGCTATTGCTGATGTTCATCCGTCCAGTATTGGCAGGGCGCAAATAGCCGGGTTGAGGGTTGTCGGAATTATTATGTTCGAGGCTCTCTGAGACACCCCAGCAGGCCGCCACCACCGCCAGGCTTGCGGGGTTGTGTGATTTTTTTTGTTCCAGAGCCAGTGAGACTTGTCCACGACGGCGGCGCGGCATTCATCGGACCCCTGCGCCTCGTTGCACTTTCAGCAAGTTGCGGCGCCTCCTGACCTGCGGCGCCTGGACTTGCATCGTTCAGAGGTTCCCAGAAGAAGCGAACCTCAGTCTCAAGTTTCCCCGCATCTCTACCGATCTCCAGTCTCACAGCCATCGAGCGTGAACTAGTTGTGCGTTTGGTACAAGTCTGCGCATCTGCCAGTCAAAATCACGATCTCGGGAGCCATTTGAGCTATATTCCCCAAGTCTGATAACAGCTTGCGATCGTTTTGTGAAGGAATTGGTGATGACGTTGATCAATGGTTCTGGTCAGAGGGTGCTGCGTTGGCTGTTCCTGGCAATCACGTGTGTTGGGCTGGTTGCGTGTGCTGGCATTGGAACGAAGTACCCGCCGGCGCCGGTTTCCGCTGCAACCACCGATTACAACTACATCGTGGGGCCGGGCGATTCGCTCAACATCATCGTCTGGCGCAATCCGGAGCTGTCGATGTCGGTGCCGGTGCGCCCTGATGGCAAAGTGACGACCCCGCTGGTGGACGAGTTGGTCGCGCAAGGCAAGACGTCCAGCGAGATCGCGCGCGATGTCGAGAAAGCGCTTGGCAAATATGTGCGTGACCCCATCGTCACGGTGATCGTGACTGGCTTTGTGGGCCCTTACAGCGAGCAGATCCGCGTCGTCGGCGAGGCAGCCAAACCGCAATTCCTGCCGTACAAGCAGAAGATGACATTGTTGGATGTGATGATCGCAGTCGGTGGTCTGACGGATTTCGCTGACGGCAATGGCGCATCCATCTTGCGCGCCGCAGAGGGCGACAAGCGTTACGCGGTTCGGATCAAGGATCTGATCAAGCGCGGCGATTTGTCGGCAAATGTCGAAATGAAGCCGGGCGACGTCCTGGTGATTCCGCAAGGCTGGTTCTGAACGCAACGGAGCAATCTCGCTGCTTGGGAGCCGTCCAGCACGCCTGCGGCGCGCTTGCGCAACCCTGGAAATGACCCAATAGACCGCCGCTGATGGAAGAACTTCTCGGACAAATAGTTTCTGTTGCCAAGGGTATGTGGCGACACCGGTGGCCCGCGCTGGCAGTGTCGTGGTTCATCGCGGTCGTCGGCATCGTCGTGGTTCTTGCCGTGCCAGACAAATATGAGGCATCTGCCCGCATCTTTGTCGACACCCAATCCATCCTCAAGCCGTTGATGTCCGGCCTGGCGGTGCAGCCCAATGTCGAGCAGCAGGTGGTGATGCTCAGCCGCACGCTGATCAGCCGGCCCAACGTCGAAAAGCTCATCCGCATGGCCGACCTCGATCTGGGCAGTACATCCAAGGCGGCGCAGGAAAACCTGATCGAGAAGTTGACCAAGGAATTGCAGATCCGTAACACGGGGCGCGACAATCTCTACACGCTGGCGTACCAGGATCCCAACCCGGAGCGCGCCAAGCGCGTCGTGCAGTCTCTCGTCTCCATCTTTGTGGAGTCCAGCCTCGGTGCCTCGCGCAAGGACTCTGACGCCGCAAAGAAGTTCATCGATGAACAGATCAAGAGTTACGTCAGTAAGCTGGAGGAGGCCGAATCGCGACTCAAGGACTTTCGGCTGCGCAATATGGAAATGCAGGGCGCCGACGGTCTGGATATGGCCGGCAAGGCGGCTGCGATTTCTGCGCAGCTGAACCAGGCCCGGTTGGAGTTGCGCGAGGCGGAAAAGGCGCGCGACTCAGCCAAGCAGCAGATCGAGGCGGAGAAGTCGCAGACTGCCAATGTGACTGCACGCAGCATTCTCCAGGAGTCCGCCATCAACGTGTCGACGCCTGAACTCGACGCGCGGATCGCGTCCTTGAGGCAGAATCTCGATGGCCTTTTGCAGCGCTTTACCGATCGACACCCGGATGTCGTCAATACGCGGCGCCTGATCAAGGATCTGGAAGACCAAAAGAAGAAGGAGATGGCTGAGCTGCGCAAAGCGGCGATGGCCAATCCTGCCGCTCCAATGGGCGGGGCCAATCAAGGCCTTGTCACACAGGAACTGGGGCGCATGTTGGCGGCATCGGAGGTCCAGGTTGCGGCACTGGGCGCCCGAGTCAGCGAATACCAGAGTCGTCTGGCGCGGGCACAGGAGCTGATGAAGACCGCACCGCAGGTCGAGGCTGAATTCGCCCAGCTCAACCGCGACTATGGCATTCACAAGAAGAACTATGAAGATCTGGTGGCACGTCGGGAGTCTGCCTCCATGTCGGGAGAGCTGGAGGGTTCTGCGGGCACCGTCGATTTCCGGCTGATCGATCCACCACGTGCGTCGCAGAAGCCGGTCGCTCCCAATCGCCTGTTGTTGTTGCCGCTGGCGCTTGTCGCGTCGATTGGCGCCGGGTTGGGATTGGCATTCGTCCTGAGCCAGCTGCGGGCCGTGTTTTTTGATGCACGTGCGGTTCGCAACACCATCGGGCTGCCCATATTGGGCGTGGTGACCCTGGTGCGCTCCGATGCGACGCGCACGCGCGAAAGTCGCAACCTCAGAAAATTCGCGCTGGCCTCGAGCGGCTTGTTGGGCATGTTCATTGCGGCCGTGGTTGTCCTGACCGTGCTCGCCAACCGGGCAGGGTGATTTTCGATGAGCAGTCTGATAGAACAAGCACAACAACGGCTGGCACAGCTGCGCCGGGCCGGCGTTGACCTGCCGGAGCCCGCCGCCAATGTGCCGCCAGCAGCCGTCGAAGCGCGGCCCGTGTCGCCGCGCGCCGCGGAGAAAGCTGCAGAAGTGGCTGCCGCCAAGGTGCGCTTGGCAACGTCACGGCGCGTCGAACTGGACATGGATAAATTGGCGGCTGCCGGCATCGTGACGCCGAATGCGCCGCGGTCGCAGATCGCTGACCAGTACCGAGTGATCAAGCGTCCGCTGATCGGTAACGCCATGGGCAAGGGGGCCTCGCCGATTGCAAACGGCAACCTCATCATGGTGACCAGTTCAGTCCCCGGTGAAGGCAAGAGTTTTACGGCCATCAATTTGGCCATCAGTATTGCTGCAGAACTGGACAACACCGTGATGCTGGTCGACGCCGACGTGGCGCGTCCGTCGATCATGCGGATGCTGGGGCTGCCGTTAGGGCCTGGACTGCTCGATCTGTTGCAGGATGAGACGGCTGATCTGTCGA
>JADLDX010000077.1 GCA_020846515.1 Pirellulaceae bacterium | reverse complement strand
TTCATCATTCAATTCACCGGCAGGTGCGGACTCCTTGAGTCGGACGGTCATTGAATAAACCGTTCGTCCAGCCCCATTTTTCTGGGCGTTCAGTTTCACAGCCAGATGCTGATTGGTGCTACGCACATCCGCAATTTGCCAATCTCGATTGGTGGATCCTTGATAAGAAACCTTTACCTCGGCGGATTTGGTCGCGGCCAGATCAACGTCGCCAAAGCGAACTTCGCCGGGTTCCATGACGATATCCGAACGAATGTTGCCTTTGACCAGCAGTTGTACCTCGGCATAAAAGGGCCGATCAATGACCACAGTCACTACTGCCGATCGCTGACCCACAAAGGCCTGTGTGTTTAGCTCAGCAATGATGGCGCCTTCTTCGTAGGTCTTGAGATCCGTTTTCAAGATCTTGGGAGCGGTGCAGGCACAACTGCTGCGAGCTGAGGCGATATGAATGTTTTCCTTGAAGGAGTTCTTGAACTTGAACTCAAACTCGCTTTTGGCACCGCGGGGAACGACACCAAAGTCATGTTGAGTTGTGGTGAACATCTTGCGTGCCCACTCCTGTGCCTGGGCAGTTGTCGCCACCGTCATACTCAACAGGCAAAGACATACGCTGACGGTACGTTTAACGAAAGCGGCATTGGCAAGCATGGGGCATCTCATCAGACAATCTCCTCGGCTGCTCATCCATCGATCTCGGGCAGTGGATGGGGGCTATCAAAAGTCAGGTTCCCTACTTTAGCAAGCCAAGCAGGACGGCAAAAGACCGTTTCGCCAATTGATTTGCGGGGGGATACAACCAAAGCAGTATCTTGCGACCAAAAGTGATTCATCCACAATCAACTTGAAATCGTTGGCTGCGGATTTCCTGACGCGTCCGCGTGCATTATCTTTTACCCGGTCGTATGCACGTCGACAGGTCCGACACAGTATTAGGTCACTGAGATTTCGAATTGGACGTTTCGACGGTTTTATCGAAGTACATGCCACCACCATTTTCCATCACTTACTTGATTCTTGACGCCACGAATCAGCGTAGAAAGTTCGCACATGCCTCAGCCAGCTTTTCAAAATGAAGTTGATTTGGAAGAAGCACTTAGCCGCCCGACGGTCGAAGTCATTAAGACTTTGCAGAATATCGATGGTGATATGGTGTTCTTGGGCGTTGCCGGAAAAATGGGCCCCACGCTGGCGCGCATGGCCCGCCGAGCATCGGATATGGGCGGCATTAAGCGGCGCATTATCGGCGTGTCACGCTTCACCTCGGGTGGTCAACAGGAGCTGGAAGCTCACGGTATCGAAACGATCCAGTGCGATCTGTTGGATGAGGATCAAGTGGCCCGACTGCCCGACGCCCCCGCCGTGGTCATGATGACCGGCATGAAGTTTGGCTCGACTGGCAACAGCAGTTTAACGTGGGCCATGAACGACTATGCGCCTATGCTGATGGCCCGGCGATATCGCAATAGCAAAATTGTGGCTTTTTCCACGGGAAATGTATATGGTCTTACCGAACCGGCCAGTGGAGGTTCAGTGGAAAATGACGCAACCGGCCCAATTGGCGAATACGCGATGAGCGTGTTGGGCCGCGAGCGACTGCTGGAGCACTTTAGTCGCACCTGGTCCATACCGATGGCCATTCTGCGATTGAACTACGCTTGTGATTTACGGTATGGAGTCCTGGTCGATATCGCCACGCGCATTTTGAATGACGAACCTGTCAATGTGGCCATGGGCTATTTCAATACCATTTGGCAGGGTGATGCCAACGCGATGACGTTGCGTGCCTTTGGACTTCTGAAGACACCGCCACATGTGATCAACATGACGGGACCTGAGGTGCTGTCGATTCGCGAAGTCGCCAGCCGAATGGCTGAACGCATGGGGCGCGAGGTTGTATTTACCGGCACGGAAGGCTCTACAGCCCTGCTCAACAATGCTCACTACGGCTACACGCAGTGGGGCCAGCCGCACATGCGGACAAATGAGCTGATCGAGGCGGTCGCCGATTGGACCAGCCAAGGTGGAAGATTGCTAGGGAAGCCGACGCATTTTGAAGCGCGTGATGGCAAGTTCTAAACACGATGGGAATGAAACAAGTCAATCATGCATGAAGTGCTTTCCCTAACTGAATTGCGTTCCCAACTGAGCCAAGGACTAGTCATTCCCGCTTGCCCATTGGCACTGGACTCTGCCAGACGTTTTGACGAGCGGCGTCAGCGAGCGCTGGTGCGTTATTACTTGGATGCCGGCGCTGGTGGATTGGCGGTCGGTGTGCACACTACGCAATTTGCGATTCGCGAGCCACGCTACGGCCTCTTCAAGCCGGTCCTGCAATTGGCCGCTGAGGAAATGAAACGTCGGCAGCCAGGAGCGATTCGCGTAGGTGGTATCTGTGGTTTAACGGGCCAGGCCATGGCGGAGGCCGCGTTTCTGGTCGAAAACGGTTACCATTGCGGACTCTTGAGCCTGGGTGCGCTGGCCAACGCCAGTGAGGATGATCTGCTAAAGCACTGCAGACAGGTCGCCGCTGAGATCCCGGTGGTTGGCTTTTATTTGCAACCAGCAGTGGGTGGGCGCGTTTTG
>JADLDX010000076.1 GCA_020846515.1 Pirellulaceae bacterium | reverse complement strand
GCGTGCCATCCAGGTAATTGAGATCGCAGCCAACATAAGCACGGCTGCGGTGATCATCGAAACTCGGTTGCCCGCACTGGTCGACCTCAAGCTTAACGTCACGATGGCCAACAGGGCCCAAGGCACCATTGTAGGCCGCGTTAACACTGATATTCCAAGTAATGCACCCATCAAGAAAGCTAAACGTATCGAGAGCCGCATCCCGAACATCTCGCGTCCGACTTCCGACAGCTTGGGACGGATAAGTATCAAGTAAATGGCCCAGACTGATACGGCTAAGCAGGTTATCAGTGTTTCGGTCATCAATAACTGACTGCCCCGTAACAAGATTGGATCGCAAGCGACCGCCATGGCCGGTATCCACGGTGCACTCATCTGTAGACGGTCAGCCACAAAAAATACAACCAGCACAGTGATCAAACCCAAAATCACATGCAATGCAGCCACAGCTTCGAAGTTGAGTTGACCATTCCAGACAAGTGGAACCAACAAGGCTGGATACATGGGCGGGCGGTAAGCTGTCGCCCGCATCGGTGTCGCCGCAGAGAGTTCAACTGCTGTAGCCGATTGGTCGGCTGGCTGATCGATGATAGGAAAGCCAAACGTGCCGGTCATGGCCCAGTTGACGGCCAGGCGGCCGTAGGAATCTTGATCGCCAGCGAAGGTGCCCCATTCCAAGCAGATCATGGCCACGCGTAACGCCAAGGTTACTACGATCAGCAGGGCCAATCCCCAGCGTGAATCATCCTTGTCCATACTTTATCCAACCAAAGATTAAGAAAACACATCGTTCACAATTCGAGGACCAGCAATTTGGTGGCCAACCAAGAGTTGTCCAATAACTTGCAGGCCAGCGGTGTGCCGGCCTGCAACTTAAAGGTCATCCTTGAAGGTCAACATAGCCTCTTGCGGAACGACGCTCGGGCGGGGAGCAGTTGACTCCCAGTTTTATTTGCTTGGCATACACCAGTCTGCATCAAACGGGACAAGCTCCGGTTGTCCACTCAGTGGAGCACTCAGTTCACGTAACCGTTCTGCAGTGGTGATGCCCTCCAGTTTTAGATTAAAGTCGCGAGTCTCGCCTCTGTCCAGAGTCACTACCCTGCCTTGCTTCTCTTCGTAGGACCGCGGGTTGGGAAAGCCCGTACCTGGTTCTAACCCAGTGACGTAACCGTCGTTGGCTCCGACTGTGTTTTTCCACTGAGTGAAGTATGGCAATGTATCTGTCTGATAGTGCACGGCAAACCCTCGCGATTTGTCGGCGGAACCAAGTACGGCTGAGGCCCAACCGTCGGCCGCTGGTGCCGAGGCCGAGAAATACACTTGCTCGGCATAGCCTGGCGTAGGGTCCAAGTATTTCGACCAGGTAGCGATGTCGTTGGCTGCATGTTCGTTGCGGGCTACGATGCGTTTGGCACCCGTAACCAGTTGAGCGCCTGCCGACAGTAAGGGTTGGCCGACGTTAATATGGTAAAGCATCTGCATGGTGGTAGGCGTGTCGCCCGCGTTGCGAACCTGGTCGGCAATCGCGATGGATGGCAGGTCGATCGCGAAAGTATAGGTGGCTTGTAGTCTCAGGTTGAATTGCAAAAAGCGACTTTCGGCCACTACGCCGCGAACATGCAGTAGAGAATGCTCGGCGTCTAATTCCAATTCCACTGGGTCGGACGGCAAGTTGCCAATTCGGCCATGAAGTGGGAAGTTTAAACGCCCTGTTTCTTTATCAAAGTCGGGCGCACCAAAGTTACGCAGTCCACAGCGGACAAGCAACTCATCAAACCCGTCTAACCAGCCCAAGCCGCCGGCTTCCGAGAGAGCGACCCATTGTGGGTGAATCGGACCGTCCACCGGCGAACGCCAGCCCAGTTCCAAGCCGCCTATATTGGCACGCCATAAACTCAGGCCACGCGTGGGCAGCAGCGCAGCTCGGACCAATCCCGTGTCGACCACCACGATCTCAACTCCGGTGCGGCGCCCACCCTCCAGGACCACCCGATCCACACGAAACTCGCCTCCGGCACACTTTATCGCCAGCACGGACGAGGGTAACGGTTGGGAAAGATTCGGAACTTCGCGGACGACGCGGGCTGGAGGAAGTTTAATCGGCATGTTTTTCACTTTTTGGGGTTCGGCGGGGGAAAGTGTATGCCCTTACTTGTAACCGTTAGCCGCTCGGAATAAAACAGGCATCAACCAAATCTGGCGCTCGGTCAGCTGACGACCTCGATTGTCTGTCGTCGAAGGCCTATGCACGGCAGGGCTGATGCCCTGTCGCACCCACAATAGTCCTCTTGCTCTTAGAACGCAGTCATGTCGCAAATCAAACTCGATGAAGGTTATGTTAAAAAGGATAGTATCGGAGGCTTGTTGCAGAGCGCGCTGGACGCCGGCGAAGGACTCCTGCGTTTGACACCCACATGGGTACCACGCAGTTTTCTGCACCCAGGACGCCGCATCAAGCTGAACCCGACTGACCTCTACGCCTTCGGCGCTAATCGTGGCGGTATCGATGAACGTTGGTTCTCCTCCACCACCGAAGCGGCCAACGAAGGCCGTGTTTGGCACGAAGGTCTCAGCTTCTGCTTGTTCGAAGGTAAGAAATTCCTTCTGCGTGATGCTGTGGCCGAGGCTGGCAAGCGACTGGTGGGCGAAAAGATTTTCTCCAAGTACAGCCGCTGGCCGGTCTACTCGAAGTTCTTCGACAACATGGGCCCCATCCCTCACCACATGCATCAATCCCAGAAAGATGCCGCTCTGGTAGGGCAAGAAGGTAAGCCGGAGAGCTACTACTTCCCGCCACAATACAACAACGTTGACAACAACTTCTGTTATACGTTTATGGGCTTGGAACCAGGCACAAGCAAGGACGATCTGCGACGCTGCCTGGAAAACTGGAACAAGGGTGATAACGGAATCCTCGATCTGTCGAGGGCGTATCGTTTAAAACGAGGTACAGGTTGGCTGATTCCGCCAGGTGTCCTCCACGCGCCAGGCTCGCTATGCACATACGAGCCACAGTGGGGCAGCGATGTTTTTGGAATGTTCCAATCGATCGTCGAAGGCCGCTACGTGCCCTGGTCATTGTTGGTCAAAGACATGCCACCGGAAAAACACCAAGACCTCGACTTTATCATTGGTCAGCTCGATTGGGAAAAGAATGTGGATACCCATTTCAAGGACAGCAACTACTTGGAGCCGATTGTTGATAAGTCGCGCAGCGGTCCAGGGGTTACCGACAAATGGATTGTTTATGGATCGATTGATGGTGCCCAATTATTCAGCGCCAAAGAACTGACCATCGAGCCGGGTGCCAAGTGTACGCTGAAAGATCCCGGTGCCAGCGGTTGGATCACGGTTCAAGGCAAGGGTCGCATAGGCAAGCTTGCCCTGCAAACTCCGGCCATGATCAACTTTGGTGAGAACACCGAAGATGAAGTGTTCATCTCGCATGAAGCTGCCACCCAAGGGGTCGTGATCGAAAACACCGGAGCTGAGCCTCTGGTAGGCCTGCGTTACTTTGGTCCCGATGTCCACGCAGATCTACCCGCCAATGGCGCTTGGAAGAACCAGTAACCTGAGCGCGTCTCAGTATCTGCTTGATGCACGCTTAATCGGCGCGGCGTACAGCCCGTCGATTAAGCATTGAGGTAACGCTACGGTAACGAGAAGGCCAGCCACTGCCGCCAACGCTTGCAGACCATGTTTGTCCATTAACGTAAGTTGATGTAATGCAAGTTGATGGCCCGGACCCGCCGGGCTTTTTCTTAACTCCACAACCCTTCAGAACCAAAGACTTTGCAATCACAGGAGCAAATTTATCATGGGTCAACATTCCAAGCCACGACTTCATAACGCCATGTGGCCCGGCCTGGTCGGCAAAGGCAACGACGAGGGCCAAGAGCCACCGATCAGTTTGGAACGGATGCTGGACCTGACTGCTTCGGCCAAAGTCAATGGTCAGCGCTTTGAAGGGATAGACTATTTTTTGTTCCTGCCGCACACCGATCCTAGCGCCAGCGATGACGAAATCCGCAAGATTGCCGATTCGATTCAATCGAGAGGTTTTGCAGTCGGCTCGTTGGTTGCCCCTGTTTGGAAGGGAACCGTTGGCGATTCCGCCATGGGCGATCAAGCTGCCCGCGAAAAGTTTTTGGAAGCTGTGCGAGTTGCCTGTCGAATCGCCAAAGTCTTCAACGAACATGGCGTGCGCAAATATGGTGTGATACGCATCGATTCGGCTGAGCATGGTGTGGCCAAGTGGCGGGAAGATGCCAAGGCCAATACCTCGAAAATCGCCGAAACGTTTAAACAAGCTGCCAAGATTGCGGCAGACCATGGGGAAAGACTTGCCGCCGAAGGAGAGATTTGCTGGGCCGGCATGCATAGCTGGCGCGATATGCTAAACCTGTTGGAAGAGGTTGGTATGCCTGAGTCATTGGGCTTCCAGGCCGACCTGGCGCACACCTATCTCTACCTCATGGGTTATAACGCACCGGACTGCGCGTTGATCAAAGAGGGCTATTCCGAGGCAGAGTTCTACGCGGCTTACGAACAGATGACCGACAAGCTGCGACCATGGACGATCGATTTCCACGTCGCTCAAAACGATGGTCAAGTACACGGTGCTGGTTCGCACGATAAGACAGGTAAACACTGTCCAGCAGATGATCCCAATGGCAAGTTGGATATCGTGCGCTGCGCCGGTTACTGGCTGAAAGATGCCGCGGCGCGGGGGATCGAGCATATCTGTTGGGACGGTTGCATGTTCCCGAACGCGACGCTGGAAAAGACCGAGACCTGGAATACGATTCTCAGCACCATGATCAAAGTTCGTGAAGCGCACGGTTGGTAACTTTTATAGACAACTTAAAACCAATTTGAACCATTGGTCGCCGCAGCAACTGCAACTGCAAATGCAACTGCCATAGCGATCTTCGCTATCAAGGCAGCAGCCATTCCAGCGCGGCCGGCCAAGAACAATGCAGTCCCCATAACCTACAGGAAAGAATCAGCATGAAAGAACTGCGTATCGGTATGATCGGCTATGGTTTTATGGGCAAGGCGCATTCCAATGCCTACGCTCAGGCCAATCATTTTTTTAAGTGCGAGTACAAGCCAGTACTCAAGGCACTCTGTGCGCGCAACGCCGAAAAAGCGAAATCGTTTGCAGAGACTTGGGGCTATCAGTCGATCGAAACGGACTGGCGTAAGCTGGTCGCGCGAGATGATATTGATGCGGTCGATATCTGCACACCGAATAACATTCACAAAGAAATTGCGATCGCCGCTGCCAAAGCGGGCAAGATGATTCTGTGTGAAAAGCCATTGGCCATGAATGTGGCCGAAGGTGAAGAGATGTGCCAAGCTGTGGAAGCTGCCGGTGTGCCGAACATGGTGTGGTACAACTACCGCCGTGTACCCGCCGTGACTCTCGCCAAGCAGATCTTGGATTCAGGCAAGCTCGGACGCATCTTCCACTATCGCGCCAATTTCTTGCAAGACTGGACCATCAATGCTGAGGTGCCGCAGGGCGGCGCTGGCACTTGGCGTCTGGATGCCGAAGCAGCTGGAAGCGGTGTAACCGGCGACTTGCTGGCTCACTGTATCGACACAGCCCTCTGGCTCAACGGCAGTATCAAAGACGTTACGGCCATGACCGAAACCTTCGTCAAGGAACGTGTGCATGCTGAGACAGGTAAGAAGCAACCGGTTGAAATCGATGACGCCTGTTCTTTCTTGTGTCATTTCCAGAACGGTTCGCTCGGTCTGTTCGAATCCACTCGTTACGCTCGGGGCCACAAAGCGCTTTATACGCTCGAAATCAACGGCGAGCACGGCAGCATGTCCTGGGACTTGCACGACCTGCATCGTCTGCGATATTTCGATCACCGCGACGAATCGATCGTACGCGGGTGGCGCAGTGTGCACGTGTCCGACGGGGACCAGCCCTACATGGGCAATTGGTGGGTTCCAGGTTTGCAAATCGGTTACGAACATACTTTCATTCACCAAGTCGCTGACTTTTTGAAGAGTCTCGAGACTGGTGAACCTGCTCACCCGACATTCCGTGATGCTCTCGAGACACAACGCGTCTGCGATGCAGTGCTCGATAGCGCCAAAAATGGTGCCTGGGTGAACATCTGATCGACCCATTAGGTAATAGGGCCGGACGCCGCGCATGGCAATTGCCGCGCGGCGTCAGTTCGGGCACGTGGGACTACGTGGCTGAACCAGCAATCGCGTCAGAGTATGATGCCTTCCACGGCGATCATCCGCTGATGCGATTGGATGTTCAACTCATCCAAGACAAAATCTTGGCCTCCGTCATTGATCCACTGGGTCAGTCTGCTGATCAGCCGTCGACACAGTTGCTGGCCGACTTTGGATGCGGGACCGCGCGCATCGCCAGGCAATTGGAAGCCCGCGGTCTGCGTACGCTGAACATCGACTTGAGTCCGCACATGCTTCAGACTGCGGCGGCCGGTTTGCGACCAACGCAGAACTCTTTGGTCCATAGCAATCTCGTCGAACTAGATTGGTTGGCAGACAGCGTCGTCGATATCGCCGTTTGTTTGTTTAGTAGTATCGGTATGATTCGCGGTCGCCAACATCGCATCGACTTCTTGAAACACGTGCATCGGACTCTCAAGCCGCAGGGCAAGTTCCTTTTGCATGTTCACAATCGCGGACATAGTTGGTTGGACCCGCAAGGTCCTGGGTGGTTGATTTCCACCTTTGTAAAAGCATGCTTGTATAGTCATTGGCAGTTTGGCGATCGCGTCTATGTCTATCGTGGACTGCCCAGCATGTACTTGCACATTTACAGCCGTCGAGAGCTGGTAGCAGATATGCACGCCGCAGGCTTCACGAATTTCTCCATCCTGCCCATCAATGTTACCGGGACCGCCCTCTTGGATCCGCAGACTTGGTTCCAGTACTTCCGTTCCGGCGGCTTCTTCGTCCTCGCCACGCGGTAACTAACCCTCCTGCAAACTAACCCTCCTGCTGCGTAGCAGCGGGAGG
>JADLDX010000075.1 GCA_020846515.1 Pirellulaceae bacterium | reverse complement strand
CAAGACCAACGAGTCCGATGCATGATCCACGAGCGCTCGATATCGGGCTTCGCTGGCATGCAATTGGTCTATCGTCAGCGACTGTTCGGTGACGTCCATGCAGGCGCCGATGAGTCGATCGGGCAGACCGTTGGCATCGCATATTACACGTCCACGTGTGTAGAGCACACGCAGACTTTGATCGCGGCGCACGATGCGCTCGCGAACTTCAAAACTGCCTACCGTAGATACGGCTGACTGGATGCACTCTTTTACTTGCTGAACATCATCGGGATGCACGAATTGCAGATAAGCATCCAGTGTTGGCGAAAAATTTTCTGGCGCGACGCCAAATATGTCGTACAGTATTTCGGACCAACGCAGTTCGTTTGAGCGAATATCCCATTCGAAGCTGCCGACGCGCGCAAGGGATTGTGTTTCTTTCAGCAGTTCCGTTTGCCGAAGTAGAGCTTCCTGTTCGTGCATAGACCGGCCCAGAGAATGGAGGATCAGGCTCAGAGTTGATGAAGCACGTCGTATCTCGGCCAGCCACTAAGGGCTGATCCGATGGTCATGGCGCTTGACCAGACACCCACGCTCATAGCGGCATGGGTGGTAGCCAAAACATCCACAGGGCGTACAGGGGCGTACAAGGCGTACAGGGGCGTACAAGGCCAAACCAGGCGATCGAAACTTACTTCGTACTCGCCATCTGCATTGCCATGGTCGACTGTCGAATCAGTTGACGGCGCCGGTCACCGCAGCGGCAGCCGTCGGCATGGTAATGGGAATGGGTATCGGGGGTGACTGCGTGTCATCAACTGCTGTGGGTGCCTCCCGTTGCAGCGGCACCGTGGACAAGTTAACACCACCCAAGCTCATTTGCAAAGATGCTAACGTAGCCAGTTGTTGTTCCATGGTGAGTAGCTTTAGCTGCATGGTGTTGATCGGATCGGCCAGTTGCTGCCAGTAGTCATCGTCGCGAAAATGGAGTGGGCAAGTGTTGGAGTTTTGATTCAACTCTTTCAAATGCGTTCGCAGGCGATAGATCGGACCAGCAAAGCGGTTGCTCAGCCGCACGATGTCAAAGATGACCAGTGGCAGCAACAGGAACAAAGTGGGCAGACAAGGCCCAACTTGCTCAAACATCGCACCCATGTGTTGGGCCATGGTCCATTCAGGATTTTGCCACCATTGGTAGCAGCCTATCGATAGGCCAAAGTACAGAAGAATGCCTGACCAATACAGAATGACTCGACCGACCAAAACGCCTTGTACATGTTGATCGATCCAGACTTTTTGTCGCATTACCATGGTGGGGCGGTACCTACGGAATCGGCTATCCAAACTGCAGGGCGCCGGGCTTTATGTGAACCGCATCCTCCAGTTGATACGTATAACCCGATAGCAGAACCTTAGCTTTTAATAGCTCGGGCGGGGGCAATTAGAACTCTCAAGTCCTGGAGCGGCGCAGTTTTTCTGCCGACTACCTATTACAATCGCTACGGTCGCAGCAGGTCATTCATTCGACGCCCTGCCCTGTCCACGGCAACCTGCGACAACCGTAAGCTCATTTCGATTTATAACTCCAGGCAGCAAGCATGATTGGTCCGATCCTCGGCCGCGAATGGTTAGTGGCTCCGCGACGCTGGAAATTCTATTTGCAACGCGTGGTCTTCGTGGCCGCTCTGTTCAGCCTGGTGGGAACCGTGTGGTTGCTGTTGGCCGGGATGCAGCAAGTTCGCAACATCGGCGATCTGGCGCGTTTCGGAGCCCTGGCCTTTCAACTGGTGGTTCCCTTGGAATTGCTGGTGGTTATGTTTTTGGCAGCGGTAACCACAGCGGCCGCTGTGGCCCAAGAGAAAGATCGTCGCACGCTGATCCTGCTCTTGCTCACTCGCTTGCGCAGCACAGAGATTGTTTTGGGCAAATTGATGGCCAGTCTGTTGGGAGTGGCCAATATGGTTCTATCTTCTTTGCCGCTCCTACTGGTATTCCCTCTGCTGGGCGGAGTCTCCGTTGAGCAATCGCTGTTGGCAATGGCGATCATCCTGGTGACTGCCTTTTGGTGTGGGGCTTTAGGAGCGTTAGTTGGTTTCTGGCGCGAGAAAACCTTTCAAGCTCTGGCGATGACTCTCTTGGCCATTGCTGCCTGGTGCGTATTCGGTGAGGCCATTGCTGGTGGAAACGTGCCTGGCATACCAACTGATTGGGCAAAGATCTTAAGCCCGCTGCGCGCTGTGTGGAGTGTTTGCCAACCGTTGCCTGATGCAGCCTTTGCCTTTGTCGTTGGCGGCGTAGCTACGCTTTATTGCCTGATTGGCTTGGCCATGGGCGTGGGACTGTGCTTGTTTACAATCATGCGACTGCGCGTTTGGAACCCGTCCCAGCAAGTGCAACAACAGGCCCCTGAGGTTGAAGACTCAGTCGATCTGGCGAAACATAGCGCTGAAGCCCTCGCCTCTGCTGCCACCTGGAAAGTTCGCGCTCCCAGGCGTGTATGGACCAATCCGGTGCTGTGGCGCGAAATGTGTACGTGGGCCTACGGTCGCAAACTGCTGTTCATTCGTTTGGTTTACATCGTACTGTTTGCGGCCGCCATGGGCGGACTCTACTGGAGCGTGGAAAGCGGCGCAGCCTTGCAACGCAGTCGTCTGAACGAAGAATTGATTCCCGCAGCCACGAAAGTGCTCGCGCCGTTTCTGGTGATCAGCTTGATCATGATCAATGCGTTGGCCGTGAACTCAATCACGAACGAACGCGATGGCCAGGCGCTGGACCTACTGCTGGTCACGCAAATTACACCCACCCAGTTCCTATTGGGCAAGTTGATAGGCGTCTTGTATGTGACCAAGGAGATGGTCGTTTTGCCCCTGGCATTATGCGTTTACTTGTGGTGGCAGGGTGGAATCAGCGGCGAGAATCTCTGTTATGTCTTAATTGGCCTGGTCACCATGAACTTATTCGTGACTATGTTGGGCATCCACTGTGGCATGATCCACAGCCAGTCGCGAGGCGCGATTGCGACCAGTCTGGGCACGGTCTTCTTTTTGTTTCTGGGTGTCGTGATGTGCATGCTGGTCATGCTCAGTTTTCGCGGATCCTTCGCCAGCCAATTACCACCTTTTTTGGTGATCATTCTAGGCGGCGGTATCGGTCTGTTTGCCGCTCTTGGGATTCGCAACCCCAGTCCCGCAATCGCATTGGCCTCGTTCGGGCTGCCCTTCTTGACCTTCTTTGCGATCACCAGCTTTATCTTGCGCAATCAAGAATTGTCGGTGTTCTCGGTGATCGTCGTCGCTTACGGCTTTGCCACGGCTTCGATGATCATTCCAGCCCTTAGCGAATTTGATTTCGCTATGGGACGAACGCGGGCGGCCGAAGATGAGTAACAACTAGGCAGGTCGCTTGGGTTCCCAGCTTACGCAATCAGGTCGTTGACCACGCGACCGTGGACGTCGGTCAAGCGGAAGTGTCGACCGGCATATTCGTAAGTCAGCCGCTCGTGATCGATGCCCATCATGTGCAAAAGAGTGGCATGCAAGTCGTGCATGTGGATCTTGTTTTCAATGGCCGAGTGCCCAAACTCATCGGTCTTGCCAACACTACGACCCGCGGCCACACCGCCTCCGGCCAGCCACACGGTAAAACCGCTGGGGTTGTGGTCTCGACCAGTGCCATTGCTTTGTGAGTACGGCGTGCGGCCAAACTCGCCTCCCCACCACACCAGCGTATCTTCCAAGAGTCCGCGGGCTTTGAGATCGGCCATCAATGCCCCAATGGGTTGGTCAACAGCTTTCGCGTGATCGGCATGCTTGGGTAAGTTGGAATGCTGATCCCAAGCTGGATTGGCCGAGTTGTCGCCATAGTTGACTTGGACAAATCGCACCCCAGATTCGCACAGCCGCCGCGCTAACAGGCACTTTTCACCAAAACCGCGAGTGGTTGGGTTATCCAGTCCATAAGCTGTGCGTGTCAGGGCACTCTCACGCTGCAAATCAAACACTTCAGGGGCAGCGGTTTGCATCCGCCAACCCAGTTCATACGATTCGAGAACTGCCTCTAGCTCATGGCTCTCAGCACCGCCACTGCGCGCACGACGCGCCAACTGTTCTCGGTTGAGCGATTGAATGAAATCGAGTTGACGACGCTGCGCGTCGCGTGAACCTCCCCAAGGTCCGCCCTCAGCCGCCAGGTTCTCTATTTGAAGATTGCTGGCCACTGTGCTGGCAGTGCCTATCGCCGTTCCCTGATACTTGGCCGGCAGAAACGCAGAACCATAATTGCGCGGCCCACCATTGCCTACCGAAGGAGCAATGGAAACGAAGGCGGGCAAGTCTTCATTTTCTGAACCCAAACCATAAGAGACCCATGAGCCAAACGAGGGACGCACAAAGTTGGTCGATCCACAATGCAGAAACAGTGTAGAAGGACCATGCGCTACGCCCTCGGTATGCATCGAATGCACCATGCACATCTGGTCGACATGTTGGGCCATATGCGGAAACAGATCCGAGACCCAACGTCCTGTCTGTCCGTATTGCTTGAAGGCCCAGGGGGAACGCATGACGCGATGCGTCGAGTTGCGTTGGCCAGTTTTAGCTAAAACGCGATCGTCCTCAAAAGGCAGCATTTCCCCGTCGCGTTTGGCCAGCATCGGCTTGTAGTCAAACGAGTCAACATGACTGACGCCACCTTGCATGAACAAAAAGATAATGCGTTTGGCTTTAGGGGCGAAGTGTGGTTGGTTATTAGCCTGTGCCGCGCGGGCCAGCATCGCTCCGCTGGCCAAGCCACCAAAACCGCATGCTGTCTGCATCAACCAACGACGTCTACCTAACATTTCTGTTTCACTCCTGTACGACCGCCCCTAGAGAGAACCATTATTGTAAGCCGTTATCTCGAAGGATGCTACACGAAGCGGCATCGATCAGGCCGGGCATTTCGCTGGCCGTACGCTCCACTTACAACAGGAAACATCGAGCCGTTTGGCTAAATTCGGCCAGTTGTTGGGTTTGCCATTGGGAATTTTGCCCTGATTCGACAGGCGACTTTCCAGCCAACTCCTGTTCCATGATCTGGGCTACTCGGGGGGCGATATCCAGGGCCGCTTGCGCGTTGAGGAACAGGGCTCGCGTGCGCCGGGCCAATACATCTTCTACCGTTCGGGCCATTTCATGGCGAACTGCCCAGACGATTTGCGAGGGTGTGATGGGCAATCGACTGTCCAGAGGTTCATCACTGCCCGGCAGTGTGTGACTTAGTTCTTCAATCAACGCGGCGTCGGAACCGTAGACGGACCATTTTCCGCTGAACGCTGTCGCTCCGTCGGCCGGTGCGCCGGCGATGGCCAGACTGCGCGTGCGACACGGACGAGCGGCTAGCTGTGCGTACTCCGCGGCCCGATTGACGCAATCCTCAGCCATCTTGCGGTAGGTCGTCCACTTGCCACCGGTGATCGTTACCAGGCCATGACCTGAAATGTTGATCGTATGATCCCGAGGCAAACGCGATGTGCGGGCTCCGGGATTGGCAACCACCAATGGGCGAATGCCAGTGAACACGCTCAAAACATCGGCTCGAGTTGGGGAATCGGGCAAATAACCTGCCACAGTTTCCAACAGGAAATCAATTTCCGCGGCCTGGGCTCGAGGCTCCAGCGACACCGAATCGATCGCCGTATCGGTAGTGCCTAAAACAACCGCATCGTGCCATGGAATTAAAAAGACTACTCGGCCATCGGACGTCTTGGGTACCATCATGGCTGTTTTGCCGGGCAAGAATCGTTTGGGAAACACGAGGTGCACGCCCTGACTGGCAGCCACCATCGGTGCGGCTTGACGATCATCCATGCGTCTGATCGCGTCGCAGAACGGGCCCGTCGCGTTAATGACCACGCGCGCTTGACTGTCGGTTGATTCACCGGATTCAAGGTCGGTCCAGCGCACGCCACTGATCGGCCCGCCCGGCGACTTGGTCAATTCGTCGACACGCGCGTAGTTAATCAAGCATGCCGAATGTCGCACAGCGGTTTGCGCCAGGTTGATCAACAGGCGAGCATCATCGAACTGGCCATCATGATAGAGGATGCCATGGGCACATTGTCGTTTGTCAAGCGTCGAGATATGGGCCAGGACTTGCGAGCGACTGAGCCTGCGCGATTT
>JADLDX010000074.1 GCA_020846515.1 Pirellulaceae bacterium | reverse complement strand
ATATCCGCGGTTTCATATGCCTACCACGGCCATCGCCCCCTTACTGCTGATGACCTTGGTTGGGGCAGTCCCTATAATCAAACTTGCCTGGAACGCGCGGCCGTTGGCGCATTGATGAAACTGCGTCGATACCAATGGCGCCACTTTGTCACAAGTTCTACCATTGGGGGCAGGCGAGGCTGTCAACTACTCGGCAGCTGGCTTTCGCCTCTCATCTTCAACGGTTCAACCCAACGATTTGCTATGACATTTTTCCTGGCGTTTGCACCCGGTTCTGCCGCTTCGCTTTTTGTATTTGTCATCGTCTGTGCCGCCGTCTTGTTCGCGTTGGTGTGGGCAGCGCAGGTTGCAAAACCGCCGGGCGCACGATCGACGAAGGATAGTATCCGCTTGGCTGTCACGCTGGTGGTCTATTGCGGCCTCATTGCCGCCATAGTCTTATCTGGCGTGTTTCAACGGGCTTTTATTCCATACGGACCACTTTTCATCTTCAGCACGACAGCACTCGCCATCTGGGTTGGCTTCACTAAACTGGGAACGTCCATCGCGATGGGAATACCCTTGGGATATTTGGTTGCTTTCCAAGGTTTTCGATTGCCGCTGGAATGGGTGCTTCATGAATGGTTTTTGAGCGGTACGGTTCCAGAGACGATGACCTGGAGCGGTCTGAACTGGGATGTTATCACTGGTTTACTCGCGTGCTTGAGCTGCGCGCTGGTCGGCAATCGACTGTGGCTGGCTTGGCTTTTCAATTTGGTCGGCATCGCATTGTTGGTAAACGTGGCACGCGTCGCGATCATGTCGTCACCGGTCCCTTTCGGCTGGCGAGTAGATCCACCGCTGGAGTTAATTGTCTATCTTCCCTATGCCTATATCGTGCCCATCTGTGTGGGTGGAGCTGCACTAGGGCACGTTATGTTGACACGTCGCCTGCTGGCTGAAACTCGCCCAACGGCAAGATAATGCCCAAGCACGATGAACCGTAGCGAGCCAGCCAGCTAGGTTTGCTACAATTCGCCATTACACATCCGCCAGGGATTTAATCGATAGCCCGAGTATGGCTTTAGGCAAGCAGGAGTAAACGCATGCGCACGAATAAACTACTTGATCCATCAACTATATGTCCATCTGGGCGGACGCGTTGTCAATCTGCTTCACATGGCGTGGCATGCTTGTCGATCCTGCTCGCCCTGACCATTGCCGAATGGGCCTCGTCGCAAACCTTTACAGTCACCGAGACGGCCGGGCTGCGACGATTTGGTTACCCCGTCACCGCCTCGATCGAGCTTTCCCAGGGCGCAGTCAAGTCGATCGATAAGCTGCGACTGCTCAATGCCAACGGCCAAGAGGTCGCAGCGCAGTTCACCGCCTTGTCGCATAGCAGCGATGGTTCGATTCGCGCTTGCGATGTCGATTTTACAACTGGACTTGGTCCACAAGAGTCGCAGACGTTTCACGTCGAAGCAGGTGTTGGGCCGCGACAAGCATTGCCGAAGGGAATCGCCGTCAAGGAAGAGGACGACTCGATTCTGATCGTTTCACCGTACATTCAGCACCGCATACGCCGCGATGGTAAACCTTTGTTGGACTCGATCACCTTTGGCAAAGAAGAGTTTCTCGCGATGGATGGTGTGTCGATCTCAACCCAAACATCCGAAGCAAAAATTATCAAACGTGGTCCCTTTAATGTGACAATCGACATGGGCAAGGTCCGTTTGGAGTATGTCAGCAGCAAGTCGTGGGTCAAATTGACCCAACGCGCAGAAGCGATGGACACTCTATCGGTCGATGGACACTTTCACTTATCCGCAGACACATTGACGTGGGACCTAGGCATCGGCAGTTGGCTGTATGGCACAACGCAAGGACCGCAAGACATCGTCCAACTTCGAAAAGAGTCTAGCCTATGGCAGGTTGTAACTACGAAGAAAGATAAACAACCTTCTCTATTTGCGACATCGCCGCTCTTTGATGGATGCGGGCACTTTGCCGATCCACAACGCGTGGCGGCATTTGGCATTGCAGACTGCAGTTCGCTGGATGAGGCTCAAGTTCAACTGCGTGGGGATGGTCGTATTCGACTGTCTGCCAAGTGCCGGACGCTGAGCGTCTATTTTCATTTTGTTGGACAGCCCACGCAGGTAACCGCAGTCACCAGTCCTCAAAGTATGGTGGCACCATTGCAGGTGACCGTCATGCCGATTCCCTAAAACCATACTCTGATGAGCGTACTCGTTTAACAGTCAGCCGCAGGCGTACCTCGTTTAACAGTCAGCCGCAGGCATACCTCGTTTAACAGTCAGCCGCAGGCGTACTCGTTTAGCCACTCCCAGCCACCTTCATAATCACCAGTTGGCGTATACTCACAGCCATACCGCGAATTGCATCCGGGGTATCGGATACACCTGCGCGAAATTGACTACGCCCGAGGTATGTCGAGTACGCCTGCGGCTGACTGTTAAACGAATGTCGAGTACGCCTGCGGCTAACTGTTAAACGAGTGGGACTTCATCGCGGACCTGACGGCAGGTTCTCCAGCAGATACCTCAATATCCGCATTCGCACGTGCACCAATGTGCCATCACCTTCTCGCAGTCCATGATCGCGATTGGGGTAGACCATGTAATCAAACGGTTTTCCCAAGGCGATCAGCCGATCTACCAAGCCTTCGATAATTTGAATATGCGTGTTGGTCTCACCTGACCCCGTCATGATCAACAACTTGCCTTTGAGCCCCTCCGCGAAGTTAATGGGGGCGGAACGCTGGTAACCTTCAGGATTGACCCCGCGGTGATGCATGTAAATTTCCTGAAACCAGGCGTTATAAAGATGCGGCTGCGGTTTAGGCACAACGGCAATCCCGACATGGTAATCGTCAGGTTGGCGAAATAGGGCGTTCAGCGTATTGGAGCCCCCACCGCTCCAACCCCAGATGCCAACACGAGCCAGGTCGATGAACGGGCACTGTTTCGCGAGCGCTTTCAAACCCGCGGCTTGCTCTTCCGTCGAAAGTGGTCCGAGACTTCCAAAAATGGATCTTCTCCAGGCGGCACCCTTGGGAGCAGGTGTGCCTCGATTATCGATCGAAACGACGACGTAACCCAGATCAGCGACCACACGATGGAAATCGATCTGCGCCGCTCCCCATTCATTCAGCACCGTCTGTGCATGAGGCTCACCGTAGACATAGATGAATAGCGGATACTTCTTGGTTGCATCGAAATCCTTGGGTTTGATCATCCAAGCATCGAGCTCGATATCGCTCCCAATATCGAGCTTAAGAAAATCAGTAGGACGAGCAGCGATCGACTGCATGCGCTGGCGGATGTCGTCATTGTCTTCGAGCACACTGACAACCCGGTGAGTGTCGACTTCGATCAGCGCATGTACGGGCGGCGAGTCCAATGTTGAGTAGGTATGAATCGCCCAGTTGGCATCGGGTGAAAACAGATAGCCATGCGTACCGATTTGATTCTCGGGTGACATACGTTGTGCCTCACCGGTGCCGTCCAGCGCTACGCGAAACAAGTATTTCTGCGTCCCATCCTTCGGCGAGGCGTAGAAGTAATACCAGCCGTCGGTCTCATCGATGACTGCTCGATCAATGATGTCGTATGCACCCCGCGTCAACAGCTTCTCAGACTTACCATCGCGAGAGTAGCGATAAGCATGTCGCCAGCCATCTTTCTCACTGACGACGACAAACTCTTGGCCGCCTCGAATCCACACCAGTCCAGAGTTCTTGCCCTGACTGGACTCTACCCAAGCGTCGTTCGTCTCAGAGTAGATTGTTTGGACGTGGCCGTCGGTGGTGACAAGCAGGAAATCACGTTTGTTTCGAAAGCGACTGAATTTTTCTACGAGCACTTCGTCGGAGTTACCAGCCCATTCGACTTGTCCCAAATAAATGCCTTCTTCGGGGCATTCGATGGGTAGCCAACTCAATTGCTCTCCCTTGGCATTTACCACTCCGATTCTCAGCTTCTCGATTTCTCCGCCCACTCTGGCAAAGCGATGCTGCTGCACCTCTGGGTATGACGGATCGCTGGGCATCAACACCGATCTGTGTCGCACATCGGTATAGTCGGCCTCAATGAATAGAACTCGTGAGCCGTTCGGGCTCCATCGAGCGTTGCGATAACTCACATCCCGCTCCGGTGCGTTGGAAACCAATACAATCTCTTTTTGAGTCGCTTGATCGACCGACAGGAGTTTCGAGTCTCGAGCTTCGAGTCGATATGTGCCGTGTTGCGACTGACGCACATCGCTTGATTCTGGAAGTTTCTCATCCGCACCCCAGACTCGTCGCTCACCCGTTCGAGCGTTATGGAACCATCGAGTTAACTTCTGTGTGTCAGCATCCGTTTCTTCGATGACAAATCCCGAGCTGTCGTTTAGCCACGTTGGCCGGTAGTTCTTAGCGCGAAATTCACCACGATCATAGATCGCCTTGAGGCGTATGTCCGCCTCGACCTGCCAACTAGCGTCATGGTCGATAGTTTGTGCAGCCACATCATCGGCCGCAGGGAAGTTCAAACATGAAAGCGCCAGCGCTAGCAAAGCCGCCAGACGACTATAGATTCCACGGGTAAAGTTCATAAATTGGGCGCCTGATTGGCTAGATTCTTAAGGGTGCTGGGGTTCGCCCCGGTTGTGTCGTGGACCAACCCCAGATTCAATGATCCTTTGTGTTGAATGCAATTGTAAACACGTCGACAAGTCGATACGTCCCCTTCGGGATTCGGGTATTTAAATTTGATGTAAAAATCCAGCGATCGTCGTCGATCGCTCCGCGATCGAAACGTTTCGATCACGGAGTGATCAACGACACTGGACTCAGTTCCATCACGCAGCATTTCAAAGAAGCCAATAAATGAACATATACTCCACGCTTCGCAACGGTACGGTGCTTCTGATCCTCGTGGTCTGCGGAGCTTCGTCACTGGCCTCTGATGCGCTGCCGCTGATTGGCTACACAGAAGGACGAAATGACATCCCTGGCGGACAATTTTTTAACTGGGTCACCAACCGTGCCTGTGTAGTGCGAGCAGATGGTTCAGATCGCAAAGTGCTGGCTGAGACACTGACGACGAAAGAAAACTCGTGGACACAATTCGGAGGTTGGTCGCCCGATGGCCGGCAGGCTGTTGTCCTGAGCTTGTGGGAAAAGCCCGAAAATGCGAAGTGGGAGCGGGAGCACCGGACATTCCGCATGACCGAAGGTTGGCTGGTCGATACTTGCCTTCTCGATCTGACTAAAAGCGATCTGTCTACTGCCTCCGTGAAGAACTTGACAGCCATCGACCGTGTCAGCATCTATAACACCGGCCTGTTCTTTTTGCCCGATGGCAGTGGATACGGTTTTACGCCCTTGATCAACGGCATCTCCAAACCATATCTGATGGATCTGGACGGACGCAACAAACGCGACGTCTCGGGTTCTGGTGGAGGATTTGCCTACGGCTATTCGGCATCGCCGGATGGAAAGCGGATCAGTTACCACGAGAACTATCAAGTCTTTGTGTCCAACGCCGACGGCAGCGACAAACGCCGGATAGAGACCGGCAACCCGTTCAATTTCGTGCCGACATGGTCACCGGACGGGCAATGGCTACTGTTCGTTTCCGGTGAGCACTACGACTGTCACCCGCATATCGTTAAGCCGGACGGTTCTGGTCTGAAGAAACTCGGCGATCGCGGTGGTTATCGCGGGGTGGTCGAGCGGCTGACACACCCAGACTTTCACAGCGAGAGCAGCGACGTACCGGTTTGGTCCACCGATGGTCGCCAGGTGTTTTTCACCGCCAAAGTTGGCGACAGCATCGAACTGATACGCGTCGAGCTCGATGGCACAGTCACACAACTGACCAAGTCGCAGCCCGGAACTCGCCACTACCATCCGGCTGTCTCGCCCGATGGCAAGTCGATCTTGTTCGGCTCCGATCGTAGCGGCGTGATGCAGTTATATGTCGCTACCACTGACGGCAAGAATCCGCGTCCAATCACCAACGTCCCCGCTGGCCACTGTGCCATGCACGGATTTTGGCAACCGGTGACCCAACGCGACTGAAGTAGCCGAGTTGCTCCGCAACTCGGCGCATCCAGTTATTAACAATCAACTTTACACAGCAGATTCGAGGAAGACGATTTGAGGAGTCGCGGAGCGATTCCTCCACATGTAGCCAAGTTGCTCCGCAACTCGGCGCATACAGTCATTAACAATCAACCTTACCCAGCAGAGTCGGAGAAGACGATTTGAGGAGTCGCGGAGCGATTCCTCTACAAGTAGCCGAGTTGCTCCGCAACTCGGCACGATGGGGCAAGTCATTGGTTCAACCAATCGATTCGGCGAAGTACCGCAAGACCGACCGATTCACTACGACGACGTCTTTGCAACCCTCCATCATCAACTGGGTATTGATGTCAATCATCCCACAATCGTCGATCAAACTGGGCGCCCACAATATCTGCTTGACCGACGTGAGCCGATTCGCGAGTTAGTGTAGTCACGCGGTTCGCCTGCTCAGTCCGCATCAGCGACCCTGGGATGCTTCGGCAGGCGTGTCTGCACGAGGATGACAGCCATGAGCAGAATGGTAATCGCGAATACGAAACTGGCTTGCAGTCCGAAACGATCAGACACCAGTCCGAAAAGAATGGGCATGATACCGATGGTGACCGTGATCAAATTGGTGTAGGCCGTGTTCTCACGCATCCGTTCAGGTTTTGAACAGCTGACGATGTAGTTTAGATAATAGACGTAGAACAACTCGCCACCGCCGAGCAGCCCGAAACTAAGCAGATACCATTTGCCCGGTACAAATAGAGCCCAGGCGATTCCAGCGATGCAGATCAGCGTCGTAGCCATCATCGACGCCCGGGCATGCATCCTGGTGACCAGCCAACCTAATGCGAAGCCCATCACGCACTTGAATCCGAAGCGTAGGGCAAGTTGAATACCAGCGTATTTCTCTGGAGCTTCACCCAACGTTTCACGAGCATACAGAGACATATTCGTCATGATCATGCTGCCACCATAGGTCAGCAAGAATCCAATGGCTGCAGTCATGATGAGAGGATTCAGAAAGTAGGCTCGTAGTCCTTGCAGGATCTCGTGCCAGCGTACGCCTGACTTCACATTCGATTCGGAAGCAGACAGTGGAGGCACTTGCGCCATCTGCACCAAAACGACCGACAGCAACATCGCTGGACAAGACAATCCGAACAGGAGTACATAACTCCAGGGGGGCGATAACGCTGTTACTTTCAACATCCCCAGGAAATCGCCTTTCAGGATCAACTGTGATGCGCAGGACCCTAGCACGGCAAAAAGCGGTCCGATTCCGTAGGTCCAACCGAGCGTGAGTCCACGCATTTTCGGAGTCATCCCACGACCAATCAACTCCCAGAGACACATCGGTTGCACTCCGCCCGTAATTCCGATGATGCCTGGATGGATGAGCAGCACTGGAATCCAGAAAGACTTTGGCGCAAACGCAAAGACCAATGCCGCTATCGCTCCGGCAGCCCCTTTGACAAACATTGCCCAAGTCAGCATGGGTCGCAGCAGTTTGGGTGATGGCCAGAACCAGGCGATCAACAGCGGTATCGGCGTTACCCACAGGTAAACCGCTTCCGGCAGATTGGCCACTGTGTCACTGGCATCCAGCGACTCAAGGATCGTGGCGTGCAATACACCCACGTAAGTCACTGGGGCAATCAGATAGGTCAGTGAAGTCGCTAGCATGAACACCAGCCCATTGCGGAACTGCGCCGACTCCGGAACAGAAGATACCTGTGGATCACTCATCGCTTGCTCCGACGGTCGTTGATGGTTCCCACCTGACATCCATGTCTATTGGATACATACTGCGACCCAGGCGAGTGTAAGGCAGCCGACGAAAGTCATGCACCAGCGCGCTGGCTGTATCGACATTAAAAATCGAACCGGCAATCGGTCCAAATCCGGATCGGAAGTGCCCCGTCGACTTGACCGCCAGGTAACGCATCTGACGGCAATCCAGCCCCAGGCTACGACAGAAAGCCAGATCCACTGGTTGATGACGGCCGCTGACCACCGCGACATGGACGCCATCCTGTTCCAACCAGGCAGATGGCCCGAGCTCACCAACCACCCCGGCCCACATCGGACCATCGTATGTGAATCGCCCGTTCGATACTGCGTGAACTCGCACGCGCATTGGCACTGGGGGACCAACCAGTGGCTGCGATTTTCCGCCAAGAAGAACATCGATCTCCGCTCCAGCGCCAGCAGCCACTGCCTGAGCGGCCACATCCGGGTCGACCATATACAGCACTGCTGATGGTACCAGCTTCTGTTCTATGAAGAGACGAAGAATCTCCGTCGCGTCGCCCGACGCACCACCGCCCGTGTTATCGCCCTGTTCCGCCAGCACGATTGGGTATTTGCCAAGTTGCTCACCTTGAGCGATTGCCGCTGATGGCGTCAGTGGATCTCGGCGCCATTGGCTGCGACGATCCCAGACCCACTTGGCTAACTCGTCTGCGTATCGCTCCGCTAGCGCTTCATCATTTTCTGTGACGACGATCACGGAAGCGCCAACAGTTGGGTTGTCGATCCATTGGTAGCCTACCCCGATGCTGGAGGACAATACGCCAGGACGTTGATCGAGTGCCCGTAACATCTGCACTGCGTCGCTCATCGGCGGTTCAGCATCGATCATCCGCGCGGCCGACCATAGCAGGGGCAAGTAACGCACGGCCATCGTAGGCCGAACCTCGCCAGTGACCGTGCGAGCCATGATGCGCGCAGCGTGTACGGCGCGCTCCGCCATGTCAATATGAGGATAAGTCCGTTCGACAACCATCACATTGGCCGCTTGCGCCATAACGGTAGACAGATTGCAGTGCAGATCATGCACAGCCATCACGGGAATATTCGGTCCAACCAATTCACGCACACGGGCCAAGACCTCACCGTCAGCATCATCCACGCCCTGTGCGGCAAAGGAGCCATGCAGACTGAGCAGAACGCCATCAACGGGTAGCGCCTTTCGCAAACGTTCGAGTAGGTCTTCTACGGCTCTGTCCAGGCTCTCTCGCGTAACGGGCGAGCTGGTGTTCGCGTCGATCCACAGCAGCGGTACCAGTTCATGCCCTGTCTCGCGCACACCGCGTACGAATCCATCTACAATCGTATTGGCATCGCCGAGTGAACGGAGTTCTTCGCCATATCTCACGTGGCGGGCCACCGACATCAAGGTAGTCGCGTCCGCCGGGCGCGCGGGAACAGCAAATCCACAGGTCTCGTGCTCAATTCCACCAACGGCGATACGCATGGCGATGACTCCTTAATGACCCTCTGGCCTGATTCTTCAGCGACTGGATGCTGGCAACAAGTCGATCCCGGAATGATCGGCGCGAATCCTCACGCGCAGCAAACGCAGAGACATACTTTTAGCATCGGCTGCGGTATGGCCACCGGTGCCTTGATCGGCGATCAATAACGTACCGTCGGGCAATTCAAACGCTTTGCCATAGGCATAACAATTGTCGACCAGAAAGCCGTGGTCTTTAGCCGGGGCGATCCATGTATGGCCACCATCTTTGCTGAAGATGATCCGTAAACCACCGCGAGTGTACGAACCGTGCAGACTAACTAACGTTCCGTCCCTCAAGGCATATAGGCTGGGTGCGTAAAGCCGCATGCCAAACGTGACGGGAGGGCTCCAGGTCTTGCCTTCGTCGGATGACCAACTGATGTCGCCTTCGGGCCGTGCCATCATGACCAATCGTCCGTCAGGCAACTGCGTCGCGTTGGCTTCATCCAAGTTGTGATCCGCTTTGAGTGTCGACAGCAGTTTCCAAGATGATCCCCGATCCTGACTGATGAAAAACGCGGCCTGCGAAGGACCACCTTCTTTCGGTGTGCCGCTGACGGTCAACAGTATCGAACCATCCTTCAGCAGGATCATCGGTCCGTTGGTCTCATCGGAAAGAAACGGTGATGGCAGCCGAATGACCTCCTTGTCCCACGTCTTGCCATAATCGAACGAACGAATGATGGCCGTGCGATGGGCCAGTTTCGGATCCTTCACATATTCTGACGGTTCACCACCCGGATAGGTGAAGACTGAGCAGATCAGCATTCCGTCCGGCCCATGCGGTTCAACGAACGCAGGATGTCGGTCATCAACCGGTGTATCGAGCATTACTGCCGGCTTGCTCCAAGTCTTGCCTTCGTCCGATGAGCGCATAATCATCGCCACACCACCGGTGGGCGCATCGATATCCTTGGGCAGCCCCATCTTTTGATATTCTGCAATGGTGCCTGGTGAAAAACGAAGCGGGGTCGGCGCTGATGCGTGCCAGTAGCCTGCACTGAAGCCCAGCAACCAATCGCCTTGGCGGAGTCGGATAGGAGACACCCAACCCACAAAACCGCCATAGCCCAGGTAATGATCAGGCTGGTTGACACCGGGCCCAACAACCGTCGACAAGACTTCCTCAGGCTTCCGACTGGATTCACCACCTTCCACGACATTCACGATCACACGCGGCAGATCGGCAGCTGATACATGTATCGCATGATTCATCATGGCAGCGATACACAGAAGTCCAGCCATCCTCATGGACCGCGCGCGGCCAAAGTCAAGCAGTCGTATCATCTTAGGTTTCCCATGGTTTCTTCGAGTCGAACCTGTCGATGCGCTTAGCATATGCATTCCGCCAATGCGGAAGATGATACTATGCGCGTGGGGCGTCCGAGATCACTGCCTTCGGGTTTCCGTCTAATTTTCTGGGAATCAAGTCAGCCAAGAGAAGCCCGCGAGCATGACGAACGAAGAACCAGTAGCATCCAACGTTGCCCTCTGGACGATCCAACTTTCGAACTCAACTTTTCCAATTTCCCCGGCAGCCTGATTGTTTGGTCGACCTGAAGAGAAGATAAATTCATCATGGAAAAGGTGAGAGTATCCGTTACTCGGATGGGAAGGTGGACTAAATGAAAAGCAGACTGGCATATCAGTTCGTCTATTGCGAGCTCAAGCTCATGCTGCTGTTACTGACTTGCATATGCTGGCCTGCGACTGCTGTGCAAGCTGAACCAAGACCAGCTGGACCTCCCAACATCGTATTGTTTCTGGTCGACGACCTTGGGTGGAGCGACTTGCAATGTTACGGCAGCCGCTTTCACCAGACGCCGCATATCGACGCGTTGGCTGCTGGAGGCGTACGTTTTACTCAGGCCTATGCTGCTTGCCATGTCTGTTCGCCAACTCGTGCGAGTGTATTGACTGGTAAATACCCAGCGAGGTTGCAGCTAACGGACTGGTTGCCAGGCCGCAAAGACCACGCCTTCCAAAAACTGGTTGGACCAAGTCACCGTTTGGAATTGCCGCTCGAGGAAGTGACGCTGGCAGAAGCGTTAAAGGAACATGGCTATCGAACGGCGCATATTGGCAAGTGGCATCTTGGTGAAGAACCGTATGGTCCCACTGCACAGGGCTTCGATATTCAGATCCCGCGTTGGAACAAAGGCTGGCCCAAAACGGGCTTTCATGCACCGTTTCAACTTGAAGGACTCGACGATAAACCCGGAGACTATTTAACGGATCGATTAACGGACGAGGCAGAACGGTTCATCGATGACAACCAACACCAACCGTTCTTCCTGTATATGTCTCATTTCGCAGTGCATGATCCGATCCAAGGACGCAATGATCTCGTCAAGCAATACGCAGAGAAACAGAAAGCGCGAGACTCCGAGACAGGTCCAGCGTTTGTGTTAGAAGGCAATCCAGATGACCGGCCGCCACTAACGCGAGGTCAGCTCGATGAAATGATCGACAAACCAGCCTGGTCAGGTTTTAAACTACTGCCGGAACGAACCGTCAAAGTCAAGCAGCGACAGGACAATGTTCAGTTCGCGGCCATGGTAACTGCTATGGACGACAGCCTGGGCCGCATCGTAGCCAAGCTACGGTCGCTGAAGCTCGACGAGAATACGATCATTGTATTTTTCTCGGACAATGGCGGCATGTCGGCAGCCAACTTCGGCAACCCGGACCGAGTCGTGGGCAAGAAGCAGCTTGATGTAGCCTTCTCAACATCGAACTTGCCCTTACGAGGCGCTAAAGGTTGGCTTTACGATGGCGGTATTCGCGTGCCGATGATCGTTCGGTACCCAGCCTCGCGATTAGCCGGCCAGGTTTGCGACACACCGGTTATCAGCAACGATCTCTACCCAACCATTTTAGAGTTGGCGAATCTGCCAGCTCGACCTAAGCAGCATTGCGACGGATTGAGTTTAGCAGGTTTGATCAAGGACGCGTCGAGCCAGCTCGAACGTGCTGCGCTGTATTGGCACTTCCCTCACTACAGCAATCATGGCATGCAAAGCCCAAGCGCAGCCATTCGTTCTGGAGATTACAAATTGATAGAATATTTCGAGAACCATACGATTCAATTGTTCAATCTGAAGGTCGATATCAGCGAGCAGCGAGACATCGCCAGAGACGAACCACACAAGGCGGATGAGCTTCGTAAAATGCTGCACCGTTGGTATGCAGAAGTTGGAGCCCAATTGCCCACGCCCAAGCCGCTCTAGTGCATCCGTCCAACGCATGGATGTTCGGATGATTGGCATGCCGGGCAAGCACGTTCAGTCCGCAAAGGCAACGACTCAACCCGTCGCTCCACCGCAAGCGTCCTCATTCCAGCCAGCGAATACAGGATGGCATTGGTATCGTCAGCGGATCGCCTGCCGACTTGAGAGCACCAGTGCTGGCATCGATGGCGAATACCGCCACGCTGTTACCCGGCATATTGGCGCATATCAGCCAACGGCCATCGGGTGTAATCAACAAGTTCTGCGGACCTTTGCCTAGGCTAGGTTCAATACTGACACGATTCAGATGCCCGTCCTCTGCGATGCGAAAAATGGCGATGCTGTCATGGCCGCGATTTGTACCATACAGAAACCGACCGTTGGGCGTAATTTTCAGATCCGCCGTGTAACTGACACCGGCAAAATCCTCCGGCACTGTTGAAATGGTCTGCCGCTGAGTCAACGCGCCGGTTGGCGTGGCGTAGTCAAAAAAAGTGACTGTGTTTTTGAGTTCATTGATCACATAAACTCGTTTACCGTTCGGATGAAAAACCAAATGGCGAGGCCCTGATCCCGGTGGCAACTCGGCCGCAACCTGTGCCGCATTCGGCTTCAACTCGGACGTATCGGACTTGAGTTCATAATTCAGAATCTTGTCGATCCCCAGATCCGCCGCGAGCACAAATCGATTGTCTGGGCTGATTACAATACAGTGTGCATGCGGTTCCTTTTGACGCTCGGGATTCACACTGGAGCCGCTATGCTGTATGAAGGATGAGACCTCCCCCAGGGAACCGTCTGCACGTACCGCCAGCGAAGCCACGCTCCCGGAAGCGTAATTGGCCACAACGATAGATTTACCAGTGGCATCAACATCCAAATAACATGACGCAGTTCCGCGACTAGTCTGCCGGTTCAGTCGGGTCAGCTTTCCATCCCGCCCCTCAATCTTAAAAGCGGCAACAAATTCGTCGTCCTGGCTGCCAAATTGCTGCGCATCAATGGCATAAAGAAACTGTCGGTTCGGAGAGACAGCCAGGAAAAATGGGTTTTCAATATCGGTGTTGCGATGCAATAACTTCAACTGGCCGTTCGCCGAGTCGAATCGATAGGCGTGTATGGCACCTTCCTCGCGGGGCTTGAACGCCGAGACAAAGATGATAGGTTCTTCAGCACGCAACGATTCAGACATAGATTCAGTCATAGTCACGACACACAACATGAGTAAGGCTAAGTTTCGCATAGTTGTTTTTCCAAGTTGAGCTAAGGCGGAGAGCCGCAATTGATGCATAATCTACCACATCAAGTTCGCAGGATGCTCCCAATTCTTCCACCATCGACGCCACAAGTGAGTGCGACACATGCATAACCTTTCGATCATCCCAAATCGCCTCCCAATTGTCTGCGTGGGTAGCGCGCTGCTGGTCTTCGCCAGCCTGGTGACGGCCCATGCCGATGATGTGAAAGTGGCTCAATCCAACAATCGCCTTGTCACGATCGTCACGCTGGGCGATTCGATTACCAAAGGTGTTCGCCCGGGTGTGACAGCCGAACAGACGTTTGCTGCCTTAGTCGAGAAGGGTTTGTTGCAAAAGGGTGTGAAGACGCGAGTCGTCAATGTGGGCATCGGCGGAGAACGAACGGACCAGGCACTCAAGCGATTAGAACAGGTCATCCAACTTCCTACGGCAACCAATCAGCCCGCCGCATCTCAAAATTCCACGGCTGCTGAAATCCCAGTGGTCGCCCACACGCAACCGGATATTGTCACGGTGATGTACGGCACCAACGATAGCTACGTAGACAAAGGCGCCACCGCCAGTCGGATAACGGTCGAAGAGTATCGCAGTAACCTACAGAAGATCGTGGCTGAATTACTCCGCCGCGGAATTCTTCCAGTCCTGATGACGGAGCCTCGCTGGTCAGAAGCTGCGGCATTAAATGGTGTCGGAGAAAATCCGAACATTCGACTGGAACCGTATATTGTCGCCTGTCGCGAAACGGCCGCCTTATGGCGTGTTCCCTTGATCGATCATTTTGCCACTTGGACAAATGCGGGGGTGGCTGGCACAAATTTGCACGAATGGACTACCGATGGCTGTCATCCGAATCCAACCGGACATCAGAAACTTGCAGAATTAATGTTGCCCGTCCTGCAGCGGGCTGTCGGACCGGAGCTGAAGATGCGACAAAAACTTTTGGCTGGTGAAACCGTGAAAGTTGCATGTTTCGGCGACAGTGTGACCGGCGTCTACTATCACACCGGCAGTCGTCGCGCATACACGGATATGCTAGGTATCGCTCTTCGTCAACTTGCGCCTCAAGCCAAAATCGAAATGCTCAATGCCGGCATCAGTGGCAACACCACGGTCAATGCATTGAGTCGTATCGATCGCGATGTGCTCAATGCCAAACCAGATTTAGTCACGGTGATGTTCGGCTTGAATGATATGACGCGTGTGCCTCTGGAAACTTATCGCGATAACCTAAAGCTGATCGTTCAGAAGTGCCAGGCGGCTGGGAGCGAAGTGATTCTGGCAACGCCCAACAATGTCATCACCACCACCGATCGGCCAACGGAGAAACTGATTCAGTATTGCGACGTGATCCGTCAGGTTGGTAGCGAACTGAACATCCCCGTATGTGACGTGTATCGAGAGCTCGAGGCTCTTCGGGAACAGGCGGCCATGGATTGGCGACTGCTTATGAGCGACGCTATTCATCCAAACATGGCCGGCCACAAACGGATCGCCACCTGCCTGGCTCAAGCGATTACTGGCCTGCGGCCTGCGATCGAGAATGTACCTGTGCCGACGAACCCAGTTGAAAAAACATTGAAGCTGCTAAGCGACGGAAAACCGGTGCGAATTCTGGCCATGCCGCCCTATGATCAATTGATCACTCCGACCCTGCGCACGTTTTATCCCGACGCCATGATACAAGTTGATGCGTGGCCAACCGAAAATCAAACCCTGGCAGAAATTGAACAGTTTGCCAAGGCCCGCGTCAGAGCTCTGAAGCCGGATCTGGTGTTGATCGCCGTGCCCCGCAGCGCTCGCTCCGACGGCGAAGAAGCCTTTGTCTCGTCCTTTGCATGGGTCATGAACTGGTCGTTAAATTTCGGCCCACCGACATGGGATGTAGTTGTCGTTCATCCAACAGTGACCGACAAGACATCCGAAGATCTAAAACGAGACGAATTGATTCGCCGTCTGGTCTTCGCCCAAGACCTGTCATTGATCGATCGTCCCGCAAACAGCACGGCGACCACCAACGAGCTATTGCTAGAATGGTTCAGGCAGTTTACCAAGCGTTAACTGGAACGAGATCGCTATACGGGCTGGCAGTATTGGTCGGACTGGGTTGCTTCGCTGAACCGCGCAAAGGGTGGATATGTTACAGATTCGGAAAGTAACGCAGATGAGCATGGTCTGGTTTGTAGCGTTGGCTACGCTCGCCGGTACGACGCACGCGCAAGGCTGGAAGCAGACGCGCGAGTTCGAAGCTGCCGAGGCGATTCAGGCTGCGGCCATCGATGCCCAGTTTGTCTACGCAATCAACAATACCCAAGTTGCCAAATACGATCGATCGAGTGGTCAACGGCTCGCCTTGAGTTCCGGCGAAGCCAAACATCTCAATAGCGGTTTTGCCTGGGAGGGGAAACTCTATTGCGCTCACTCCAATTATCCGCTCATGCCCGAGAAGAGTGAGATCAAGGTGCTGGATGTGCAATCGATGGAGTTGACGACTTACAAAGACTTCGGCGACTATGGAGGGAGTTTGACGTGGTGCGTGCGTGAGGACGACGTGTGGTGGTGCCATTTCGCGAAGTATGCGGAACTCAACTCCAAATCGTTCTTAGTCAAATTTGACAGCGATTGGAAAGAGATCAATCGCTGGACGCTGCCTCCTGGCTTGATTGCTCAACTTGGACAATACAGTCTATCGGGCGGACTATGGCACGATGGCATGTTGCTTGCCACCGGGCATGATGACCCCATTGTGTTTCACTTGAGATTGCCCAAGTCGGGACAAGTACTGGAACTCGTTGGTACGGAGCCGGCGCCGATTACGGGACAGGGCTTCGCCATCGATCGACAATCGAACGAACTAGTCGGCATCAACCGTGCCAAACGCTTAGTTGTGTTTGCGAAGCGGTAAGGTGCGCTGGAATTAACGGCCGAGTCAGCCGAGTCGCGGAGCGACGCGGCTACAGGGAATCGCGAATCACGGGTACCAGCAACTCCGCCGTCAATTGATGTCCTAGTTCTCCAGGATGCATACCATCGGACAGCATGGCGTCGATGGTGGTTTTATGCTTCTCTGCGAACGCGGGATACGCAGCATGGATATCGACCAGCGGCACATTGAGTTCGTGGGCGAGTTTTCTGAGCTCTGCGTTGTCCCTGGTCAGATGCAGCGATTCGAAGCCGTCCTGTGCGTCCACATTAAAAGGAGGTTTGCCGTACAGTTCGCGAAGCTTGGAGGTCCAGCGAAGTGGATTGGTAGTCATTAGGATGACTTTGCCTCCTTGCTCTTGTACCTGGCCGATCATGGCGCGATAGTTTTCAAGATACAAGCTCAGCGACACGCGTGGCTCAGTCTCCGGCGGATTTCTCCACACATCGACGGCCGAATCGTTAATGCCAAATTGCATCACGACCACCCGTGGCTTGAACTTTAACACGTCTCCCTGGAGGCGCTTACGTGCATCGGAGGTCGTGTTACTGGGGACGCCCGCGTTATAGACGCTCAGCGAGGAACCAACTCCTTGAAGCGTGGACTCTACCAGGTTTGTATAAACTTTCAGATTGCCGCGTGGAGCTGTGGTCGAATCGCCGAACATAATGATTCCACCTGGATTGGGCGTAGCTTTGGCTGGTGGAACGAACACAGGAATCTCACCGGCCGACAGATCGGCAGTGTTGATCTTCATGCGCAAGCCGCCCTGCATCGTTGTGATCCAAAGTTCACCAGGCTTTCGTTCGTAAACATAAGGATAGGACGTTCGACCTCCAGACATATAGTTGGCCGCGACAACAACCGGCTTCGACCAAGATTTCGCCTCGTCATCGGAGAAGGCAAGCGATAACTCCGACCGACTCGATCGGTTACTAGGATCGTGTCGCGGCGGCGCATTCCACAACAGCCCGATGCGTCCGTCGGCCAGCCGAGCTAGCTGTGGGCAGCAGGTGACTGATGGAATGGATGACTGTTTCAACCCGTCCCATTTGAGTCCATCGCGGGAATGAGCCTCCCACAAGTATCCCGATTCCGTTCTAAGCAATAGGTAAAGCGAACCATCCTGCCGCTCGACCACGCTACCTTCGATGGACCCAGCGTGATCATGCGCGCCGACGCCGTAGTCGAGCACATCGCCACGTTGCCAAGATTTACCGAGGTCATCTGAGGCCCACATCACGGTCGCGTGCCGCCATTGCGGGACAATCTCTTGGCCTACGAGTACGATGCGACCACTTTTCATCTGAATAAGCGCGTGAATGCACCCGCACCATGGGTCGCTCAGCTTGACAGGTGTCTCCCAGGTTTTGCCGTCGTCCGTACTTCGGCATGTATAAGTTGGCAGGACGAAGTCTTTCCAACTGACGCTCTTGTCGCCCCAGCGCCATCCCGTCGGCGTCTTGCGCTCCGCGCCATTCATCCAGGCGGAAATGACGACGCCTTCGCGAGTCCTCAGCAAGGCACGTTCGTTGCTCACATTGAACTTTGCAGGTTCGGCGAATAGCGGCGAGCTGCTCCACGAGCGACCTTCATCCTGGCTGTGCAGGGCATTCTTTGAATCGATGCACAGCACACCGCCGTCGGCCTTGGTTACGAACGGCCCCTGGTGATTAAACGGAAGCGAAGTAGCTTTCGGATGCAGCTTAGGCGCATCAGCGGCTACAGCCGGTAGCACACTCAGGCAGAGCATTAGGAAACAAAGCCAGAAAGAGTGGCCAGGTGTTGGACGTGTCAATTGTTGAGCAACCATAAAGATCGACTTTCAAAAAATGGTTGGTGCTTGAAATGGTTCTCTTACTGCCAGTCAATCTACAGGCTCGAATTGTAGCATGGTTTCCTCGGCGGTTCACTTTCCTCTGGCGGTGTACCAACCGTCCGTGAATTCGGCAGACAAGCCAACCGCGCCCAGCGACCTGAATCAAACCGCCTTCCAGAATGATACACCGTAAGAATAAACGGGGTCAGGTCTCATTTGCGTGACTCAGCGAGGGTCAACGCGACTTCTGGCGAGGTCAACACCTGGCTGGTAAAGATCAAGTGCATCGCAGATCAACTCGGGCTAGTCTGGACCTGTACCCATCTTCTCGTTTATGGCCGGTAAATGAGACCTGACCCCGTTATTTCAGTGAAGTACTTTACGCGTAAAGTAATTATCCGACTGGCAATTCCTCTCGGCTGCGTGTCCACAGTTCGCGTCCGACTTGCGAGCCGAGGGCAACCACAACCAGCTTGTTTTTGTACAGCATCATGGACGCTGGATTGGAACTAAAAGCGCCGACGTTGAAGTCCTGATCAAGTGTGGTCGTTTCCTCAGTCCCGCGACTTCCCCACAATTCTTGACCGTGGACGCCGTCATTGGCGGCAAAATACAGTTTGCTACCAATCGCAGTCAGACGCGTCGGGTAACTCGACTTGGAACCTGCCGCAATGTTCTCAACCATGCGTGTGCCCGTAGTTTCGCGGTTGCTGGTCCAAAGTTCCGTTCCGTTGATACCATCGTCGGCTGCGAAGTACAGTCGACCATTGACATTGGTGAGATTATTAGGGTTCCCACTATTTGCGCCTGGGTTAATATCCAGCACGAGCGTGGTTGATTCCGCAGTTCCGCCGCTGCGCCAGAGTTCATTCCCGGAGACTCCATCGTTGGCTGCGAACATGAGCCATCCGCCGACGGCGGCAAGCGAGCTCGGAGTCGAACTTCTCGGCCCTGGTACGATGTCTTTGACCAATAGGGTCTTGGAATAGTAGCCACGCGAACTCCAAAGTTCATCTCCATGCACTCCGTCGTTGGCTGTAAAGAACAGCTTGTCACCAACCGCTGTTAGATTGTGCGGTGAGCTACTACCGGCTCCAGGATTAATATCGCGGACTAACCTTACGCCATCCGTTGTGGTGAAGTTCCAGAGCTCACGGCCCAGCGATGTACTGCGTGTGAAGTACAGAGTGGAGCCGACTGTCACCATTTCAGGCAAATCTTCCGTGGAGGAATCAAGTGGTGTGAGCTGCACTGTGCCAGCGCTCGTGCCATCGGTTGTCCATAGCGACAAACTTGGAAGCAAGACCATAAAGTAAAGTCGGTTATCCATGACTGCAAAACGAAATGGTAGCGACGATTGAGCTGTACCCTGATAGATGTCCTTAACCAGTACCGTTCCACTGGTAGTTCCATCGCTCTTCCACAACTCCCAACCGAGCGAGTCAGTGTAGGCAACAAAGTAAAGTATGCCATTCACATTGGTCATATGAATAGGCGAGAATCCCTCTGAGGCTTGAAAGCTCTTCAAGGTGACCGTGCCCGCTGTCGTGCCGTCGGACTTGACGAGCGTCTGTGTGCTGGTCGGCGTGTTTCTGCCGAAGTACAGACTGCCATTCATCTCGACAGGCACATCTTCATAAGGCATGATTATCCCGTTGCGGTTTGGAGCCGACATGCCACCCAAACCAGCCGTCGTCGCCGCAGTCCCTGTGGATTTATAAATTACGGAGCCTTGTGGCGAAAACGCAGTGAACAGGAGGGTGTTGCCACGAGTACCGAAGCTGTAATCAGTTCCACCATGTCCTGGATAAGAGGGTGCGGCGCCAGTATTGATATCCGCCACCAACTCGGTGCCTATAGCAGTACCATTAGTTCGCCACAACTCTCTACCACTAACTCCATCGTTGGCGGTAAAGTACATAGTCGATCCCACGCCGACGAAGTTGTTAGGTTGGCTACTGTCAGCGCCTACGCGGATGTCTTTCAGCTGGAACGTACCTGCCGCGGTGCCATTACTGCGCCACAGCTCAGTACCTGAATTACTCGTACCGGCAAAGTACAACACGTTTCCCACGGCTGTTAAACTTGTGGGATACACATTGTTGGTGATGACCTTGACGGTGCCGGCAGTGGTTCCATTGCTGCGCCAGAGTGTACGTGCCTCAGACGCGGCTTGCGCGACGAAGTAAAGCGAGCCATTCATGCCCACCAGGCTGATGAAACTCGTACTGAACGAACTAGTCGAAATGTCTCTGACTAAGGCAGTTGTAGCGCTCGTGCCATCGGATCGAAACAGCTCGCGCCCAACATCATTGCGCTCCGCTGAAAAATACAAACGACTACCCACAGCTGTGACGGACTGTGGGTTTGAGGACGCGGCGCCGGGCCGAATGTCACTTACTAGTGTTGTTCCCGCAGCAGTGCCATTGCTTTTGAACAGCTCATTACCTGTCGCGGGCGAAAACGCAGTGAAATAAAGACTCGTCCCGACCACGGTCAGGTAGCTGGGGAGCGAACTCTGTTGACCAGGGGCGAGGTCGACAACCATCTTCGTTCCAGCTTCGGTACCATCGCTGGTCCAAAGCTCAACGCCCGTCGCGGGAGTATAAGCAGTAAAGTACAACACACCATTGAAATTGACCAACGCGGCCGGACTGGATGGGGCGGTACCAGGCACGATGTCTTTGACCAGAACAGTGCCGGCAGTCGTTCCGTCGGTGGTCCATAACTCCTCTCCGTGAATTGAATCGTCCGCCGTGAAATAGATCTTGCCCGAAACTTCTGTGAGACGGCTCGGAATGGAAGCGACATCAGGAAACTCCTTGACTTTGCTCGTTCCCGCCGCACCTCCATCCGTCTTCCAAAGCTCGAGGTTCTCGCCAGTCCTCAGGAACATATAAGTCAAGGAATCGGTGTCGAGATAGTTGTAGGCCTTCCTTACCGGCGGAGCGGTATTGAAGTCCCTCAGCAGATCATAATCAACGGTCAGTACGCGTCTGGATTCGAGACTTTCGATTTGCAGTTGACGGCGATGCAACTTCTGCGAATGACGACGCGGGGACTTGTTTTTTAATATTCGATGAAACACAACTTCTCCGGTAAACTTCTCTGAGGGGGGTTAGGAGATCCGAGAGAACAGGCCGCCTTTAGTTTGGACTGGCAGGGCGCGAGCGGTCAAGCATTCAAGCACACCAAATGAGGCACTATTCTCTGAATGCATCACTCCCAAGCTGTGCTTGGGGAGCCAGCGAAGGCAACGTTACCGAAGGAGAATAGTGCATTCAATTCGGTCGTCGATAGGGAGCGAATTCGCGGCCCTAGCAACTGAGGACAGTTAGTAGTCTATTTTACGCTGGCTTGCCTCCGCGAATTCCAAACCACCGACCACTGATTGCGACATGATCGCACTGAAAAACGATCAACGCGTATAATCGATTTGTCAGCCATCATGATGCTGCTTGTTTCGGTATCAGGATACCTGCTGAACAACATCGCGTGGCTGGCTGTTCGGTCGTTACGGCGAATAGCTGTCGCTCGTCGAGACGAAAGCCCAAACAATGCAAGACCCATACGCGTGAAGGGTTCACAAGCTGCGGGAAGGTCGAACTTGCCAGCAGGATCAGGAATGACGAAGACAAGCTCACAGGCGAGATGTTAGGCCGTCGCGTTGCAAAGCTCGTT
>JADLDX010000073.1 GCA_020846515.1 Pirellulaceae bacterium | reverse complement strand
TTGGCGCGCGCCTCCCGGGCACTCTCGTCCGCCGCGTTTCGGGCGCTGGTTGCGCGCACGGCCTGCCAGACACTGACAGCTGTGCCGGTGACGAACAGCATCGCGATGACCGCGGCGGTCGTCAGTACAGTACGGTTCTTCTGTGCAAATTTACGTAACCGGTAGTTCGCGCTGGGTGGCGCCGCCAGCACAGGCTCGCCTGCAAGGTAACGATTCACGTCGGCTGCGAATCCGTTGGCAGTTTCGTACCGTCGCGTGCGGTCCTTATCGAGGGCCTTCATCACGATCCAGTCCAGTTCGCCGCGTACCAGCTTGGTTAACTGAGCCGGTTCAGTGTGCCGACCAGCGGCTAGCGAAGGCAGTGTCTGCGCTGAACTTAGTCGAAGGCTTGGTAGTGGCGGCTCTTCTTCGCGAATGACCCTGCCAATTTCATCCCAGGCGGCCTGATTGAACCGCTGTTTTTCCAGCGGCGTGGTTCCAGTGAGAAGTTCATAGAGCAGCACACCTAGCGAATAAATATCCGAGCGTGTATCCACATCTATGTTGTTGAGCTGTGCTTGCTCGGGTGACATATAGAGCGGCGTCCCAAGCACCATGTCATGGGCCGTATGCAATGTGTGCTCCGTCAGCGATTGATTCATCGCCTTGGCTAGTCCAAAGTCGATGACTTTAGGAACGGGCTTGTCATCGTAAGGAGCCACCAAAATATTGGACGGTTTTAAATCGCGGTGAATGATTCCTTTCTGATGCGCATGCTGGACCGCCTGGCAAACCTGGGCAAACAACTGAAGGCGGTCGGGTATGCTCATCCTTGTCGCATCGCAGTACTCAGTGATTGGCACACCCTTGACGTACTCCATCACAAAAAATGGTCTTCCGGATTCAGTGATCCCGCCATCGAGCACCTTGGCAATGTTTGGATGGTCCATGACCGCCAGCGCTTGCCGCTCGGCTTCGAAGCGCGCCAGGACGCTTTTGGAATCCATACCGGCTTTGATCAGCTTTAGCGCCACCTTGCGTTTAACCGGCTGAGACTGTTCGGCGACCCAAACCGTGCCCATTCCCCCTTCGCCGATCGCTTCCAGGAGTTTGTAACGCCTGGCAATGACTGAGCCAGTATGCTCATGGGAAATATGCACCTGTGTTTGTTCCAGACCATGGGGAACAGGAGCATCTAGCAAGTGGCCTGCACGTTCGTGCGCTCGTAGCAGGGCTTCCAGTCGATTGCGTAGGTTCGGATCGTCAACGCATTCTCGATCCAAGAATACCTGGCGATCTTTCGCGGACGACAAAGCGACTGCGGCTGCGAACAACGACTCGGTTCGATCTGAGTTCTCAGGCATGGCTCGCTCCTTAGGTGGTTTTCCAGATACCTAAGATAAGCGTCAACGGGGAGTCTGGCGCCTCACCGGTTCGACAATTTAGTCGCCTTTATTCTCTAAAGACTCGATCAACCATGCGCGAGCATAGGCCCAATATCGGCTGGCAGTGGCCCGCGAGATCCCCAGTGTCGCTGCAGCCTCCTCCTCGGAAAGGCCAACAAAGTAACGCAGTTTGACCAAATCCGCTTTGATGGGTTCCACTGCCGCGAACCGCTCGAAAGCTTCGTCCAGGGCGACTAAATCGTCCGCTGGTGCTTGGGTTGCCAAGTCCACGACCGATAGTGGAACTCGTTCCTGCTGGCCACCATGCTTCAACCGCAACTTTTGCCTCGCTCGATCGATCAGGATTCGTCGCATCGCCTCCGCTGCAACGCAAAAGAAATGCCGCTGATCTGCGAATGTCTGTTTTCCCGCTAACCGCAGATATGCTTCATGCACTAAAGCCGTAGCGTCGAGTGTTTGCCCTGGCTTTTCCGACGCCAGCTTGGCAGCCGCCAGCGCACGCAACTCATCATAAACCAGCCCTAACAATTGCTCAGCTGCGGACCGATCACCAGAATCTATCTGCTTGAGGATTTGAGTGACATCAGACATCTTCAGGCCACACATAAATGAACATGGAAATGGGGTCAGGTCTCTTTTCCGTCTGAGCTTGCGTTACTTGGTTCGCCAACTTGTGGAAAAGAGACCTGACCGCTTTTTGACTCTGCAATAGTTGCATTTTTACGTTATAATAGTTTACATGTAAAGTAATGGATACCGCGCTTGCGCCAACGATGAACCATTCTATAGCCCAGGGTCGCGGCAATGGGGCGCACACTGGGTACTGGTACGGATCGCCCACATTTGTCCGAACGAGCGCGTCAACAAAAGTCTTGCCCGAGTTCCCTTTGTTCTGTCTCCCTCCGCCCTGAACAGGCAGGGGAATTACTGGGGAGGGCGGGCTTGTCGATAACGAAACTCTTGCTTTGAAGAATTGAAGAAGAGAGACAGAAAAACGGGGGACATAAAAAGGAATGCAGCTCAATGCAGCAAATGGTAGCGAAATCCGCACGCGGCCACTTCGCATGTGGCTCTACGAACGACGTTGTATCAGAAAGAACCAAACGCAAGCTTGGTTCAATTTTCAAAGAAAAGTGGAGGATGGAGAACACGAGTCGAACTTTTTGTAGCGCGCATCATCGACCTAGCATCAGGTTTCGCGATTGTCCAAGCCATTGATCAAGCCGCTGAGCATGCATGAGCTTTCCTCGAGCTGCAGCTTGAGTTTCGCGTGCTGTTCATCGGACAATCCTTTTCGACCAAATACCTAGATGAAGTCCTCGTATACGTGAGGGCACACCCGTCATGTGGTTTAGAAGCTCGCGGATCTTCATATCTATAGCGTTCGCCTCGCCAAGATCGAAGAGGTGAGGCTTGGTGTCTCCGCTTCGCAAAACGATGGCGGCGTACTTTCTCGGTCCCCAATTGGTACCAACGCCGGCGAAGTCGTACAGGCGGAAGCTGACGTACT
>JADLDX010000072.1 GCA_020846515.1 Pirellulaceae bacterium | reverse complement strand
GCCATCATGGAGATCCTGATTCACGGGTGATAGATTCGCAGAACAATTGGCTCAACGTGCCCAACCGATGGCGGGGCCGGCGAGCCTTGCTTTATTTTTCCGGACGGCCACTTTTCCATCATCTATCTCGTCAGACCTCACCGATCGGTTTAGCTAGGGTGTCCACCGAAGAAGACGAACTTATTCGCCAAGCCCTCGCCGGTCATAGCCCCGCTTACGGGCAATTGGTCGAACGATATCAGGATCGCCTGTATAGCGCGATGCTGCACGTCGTCGGTTCGCACGACGAAGCCGAGGATGTCGTCCAGGACTCGTTCGTCCAAGCCTACGTTAAGCTCAACACTTTCCAAGGCAACAGCCGTTTCTTCACGTGGCTGTATCGCATCGCCTTCAACAATGCACTCAGTCGTCGACGTCGCCGCCGCGCCGATATGTCGATCGAGCAGAGCCGCGAAGTGAGTGGTGGCGAACCCGAGGATCGCCAAGAAGCACCCGACGAACCATTGCTTCGCAACGAACGCATCTCCATGGTCAAAGCCGCCATGGGACGCTTGACCGAAGAACATCGACATATCCTGGTCCTCCGCGAAATGCAGGACATGGCCTACGAAGACATCGCGGAAATACTCGATATCAACATCGGCACCGTTCGCAGTCGCCTGTCGCGAGCTCGCAACCAGCTACACGATATTCTCAAACAGATGATGGGCGATTGAGTTGTGTCTTGCCATCGATTTCACGTAGCCACCGCTGCCAAGCGGTGGATTGCGTCTCCAGCCCAGTCCAGTCCAGTCCAGCCGAGTCCAGCCCAGTCCACCGTCTGGCGACAGGTGGCTACGGAGTCCACCGTCTGGCGACGGGTGGCTACGGGCTACGGGCGATGGGCGATGGGTGGTTACGGGCGACGGGTGGCTACGATCTCACCCAACCTTTCTCACTCCAGTGCCACACGCTGAGCCCTCCGTCGCTTTTCATTCGGCACTGGATCGCACCGTGCAGGTGGGTGATCAGCGTCCGCGTGCCGGGCGGTGAGTAACGCTCGCGAACTTGAGGACGCGACGAGCGTGGTCCGCCGCTGATCACAATCCATTCCGGGCGGCACCACTGGATAATCGGCAGCGGATCATGCGTCATGCTGCCATGATGTGGGGCCATGAGCACGTCGCAGTCGATATTCGGTTGGGCTAACAAGCGGGCCAGACCCCCTTTCTCTAAATCGCCAGGCAATAGACAACTGCGACCAGCATATTGAATCAATAGCGTAAGGCTGTTGGCGTTGTCGAGTTTATCTTGCCAATCACCCGGTGGATGCAACACGCTGACCTTAGCTTGATCGCTGTCGATTTGCTCGCCCTGTACCAGGCGGGTGGCGGGGATCTTGCGATCGTGTAGATGCTGTCGCAGCTGGCCGAGTTCATCGGCCGGATGCTGCCAGAACTGTGGCGATGCGGTGACTTGTCCGACGCTAAAGCGCTGGATCAAGCCCGGTATGGCGTTGTAATGATCTGCATCAGCATGCGAAACCAGCAAGCGATCGATCCGGGCAGTGGGCACATACCACAGCGCGCTGGCGATCTCTTGATGACTGCGCTGCCCACTTCCCAAATGGCCAGCGTCGTATAGCCAGATCTCTCCGCCTGGCATTTCCATTAATACGCTCGTGCCATGACCGACATCAATAAAGGTCAATCGCAATTCATCGCTAGTCGCAGGTGGTTGCGGATGGTGTGTCAGCCAACGGGACAATGCGCCGCCCATACCATTGCGCTCGCCCACAGCGCGGCCCAGTTCGCGCAGTGGCTCGGGGCCATGTCCGCGCGGACTAAAAATCCAAGGTGCCATGGCTAACAATAGCCAAGCCAGCAACACGCTGCCTAACCATGGTCGTAGGGTTGGTCGATAATGCATCCATAACACACCACCAGCGGCCAGGGCATAAAACGTAGCCATCCACCAGCCCGACGGGGAGGGCAACCAAACGTGCCCCAACGGCAACCAATCGCCCAACCAGACGATGGCACCAATGGCCCACAAACTGATGCCACAGGCCAGCCCCATCAGCCAGGCCAGTGGCGGTAGCCACCATCCAATGGCCAACACCAGTCCGCTTAGCAGGCCTACGACCAGGAACGGCCAGAGTAAAATATTTAGTGGGATGGCCACCAGTGAGACCACATGAAAATTGCTCCATATCAACGGGGCGGTCATCAGCCAAACCCAGAAGCTGAGCACCGCCATCTGCCAGATCCATCGCCCCAGCGTGTGGATGGCTCGTTCGCTCCAGCTCCAACTTTCTTCAATCACGGCCGCCAACGCATCGGCGTGTTGATCGCGACCACTAATACCGCGGGCAAACAGGGCAATGGTGGCCACCGCCAAGAACGACAACTGCACGCCGACGTTACCAATCCATGAGCTGCGCATCGCCAGGATGGTCAGCCCCGAGAATGCCAACAGATTGGCTAGCCCGGTGCGCCGACCACGCCAACGCGCTACGCAAACGGCCAATACCACAAACACGGCTCGCAAGACCGGTGGATTAGCGCCAGCGATCAGGGCATACAGCGCGATTGAACTGGCTACCACCACCAGCGATTGACGTGGCCTGAGCCCGATCACCCAGCACAGTATCCATAACGATCCGGCCACCAGTTCGATATGCATGCCGCTAATGGCTAACATGTGCAGCGTGCCGGTGGACAGCAGTTGTTGCTGGGCGTCCCAGTCGACTTGCTGACGTTGCCCGAAGACTAGAGCGGCAGCCAGTGGGCCTTGACCAAGGGGTACATAGCGATGGATGGCGCGATCGATACTGCGGACGGCGATGGCTGTCAGGCGCGCCACTGGCCGACGCCACGTGCGTTCGTCCAGCACGATTTGATCCGCCGTTTCTGATTGCAAGAAGGTGAATTGATGTTCGCCGCGATACAGTTCGCGTAGATCGTTTTCACCTGGATTGCTCGGCGCGCTGATCGCCGCACAGCTACCGAAGACAGTGATTCGATCTCCTGGTAGTAGATGATTCACTCGGCCCGCTACTGAGAGCGTACTAAAGCTGTCGATCGGTCGCCAGCGTCCAGCGTCGCGTATCCCAATGCATTTGACTTGCCATTGCGTGCGCCAACGCTGACTTTCGTCCTGCCCGGGTCGAAAAAAACTGTTGGGGCGCCAGATGGCGCCGGCAAGTATCTCGGCGCGAAATACGAGTGGTTGATAGTCTCGACTGGCGATGCGCCCTAAATCATCGATGTCTGGCCCGCGTTGCAACAGATGCACCGTGGCACCAATCCACATCAAGGCGAACCAGGCCAGCATCATCGCGGCTCGTGGGCGACGGAGACTGAGCGTAGCGATGGCTGCAATACATAGGGTAAGAGCCGGCGCGGCCCAGATCCAGACGTTTGTCACGCCAGTCCAATGACTGAGACCGATTCCGAGCATCACCAGCGCAGCGGCCGGGACCAGCGGCATACGATGCACCGCTCGCGCCACCTCCTCTCGCCACTGCCTGCGTTGCTCGGCCCGCTTATCCAACGTCGTTACCTCCCTGGCAAAACCTCCCTGGCAATTCGCTCGCAAACCGAATTTTATCAGGCTGGGCGCGCTTCCGGAGGGCGCTACGAGGCAGGAGCGATCTAAGAATGCGCGACCGGATTACTAGGCGTTGGAAAAATCCAGCAAGCCATCAAAAACGCGATGGCCGAAAATCCTGTGTCCACAAGCTCATGGGGAATGGCCAGTCGCTGCGCCAACCAAGGTTCTGCAAAGCTTGACCATCCGCAGATAACATGGACTAGCCAGCAGAGGATGCCCACGACCACCGACGCATTGGCAGCTGCCCCCGGGAGGGGATAGATGTAAATGCCGACCACAAAGGGCACAAACATCCCGACCAGCGACATGGCATAAGCACTTTGTACTAATTCAAAGGCGCCTCGACCACTCAGCGCCAGCGCGACCGATGCACAGGTGATGCCCACGACGCACCAGCGCTGAAGCCTCAAGCCGGCTCTTTCAGAACCCTCCGCGGAGGACTTAGCCCGCAAGCCGGGTTGAATCAAATTGTGTGCCAGCACCGCGGCCGGAGCCATGACCGCACTGACCATCGTCGAGAGGACAGCCGACACAATAGCCAGCAGGAAAATGATTAACAGGGCGGGCGAGAGGATGCGACTGGCGATCAGGATCAACACGCCTTCTTCGGGCACTGTCTTCAAGAGAGAGACCGCTGCAAGTCCTGCCAAAATTGGCAGCATACCCATGGTCAAGTAGCCTGCCGCGGCCAGGTAACAAGCCCAACAAGCCACACGGGGACTGCGCGCTGAAAACACGCGTTGCATTAAGTCCTGTACCGGCAGATTACCCAGGGATCCTATGGCCAGAATCGAGACCGCTGACAGCAAATCAGCGGCATAAGTCTCCGGATCGGTCAGCCTCCAAAAACTGGGCGGCGGTTGTGTGCGCAGTTGCGTCAGGGCCATGACCAACGATCCATCGCCGATTGTATTCAGGATCTGATAACCCCGCACCAGTCGTCCCAGCAGGATCAAACCCAGTTGCAGCGTGTCGGTCAGCGTGATCGACCACATGCCGCCCATCAGTGAATAACCGGTACCGGCCAGAGCCACCAGAATGATCCACCAACTCGTCGAGCCGCCGTACAACTGCGAAAGAATTGTAGCCAAGGCTACATATTGAGCCGCGATCCAGCCGAAGTAGCTGGGGACCAGCACCAGCGAACAGAGCACTTCGGACAGCTTTCCATATCGCATTCTGAAGAAGTCAGGGATCGTCAGCACGTTCAATCGCCACATCGGGGCAGCAATGAACAGGCCGGTCAGGACCAAACAGAGCGAGATACCGATTGGGTCCAGTAGCGCTCCGCGCCAACCGTTAGCGGCCACCTCATCCGTCGTCGTCATCAACGACTCGGCGCCGAACCAGGTAGCCACCATGGTCACGGTCGTCAGCCCCAAAGACAAACTGCGTCCGGCTAGTACGTAATCGTCGACGTTGCTTACGCGCCGACTAGCCACATAGCCAATGACATACATGGTGAGCATGTATATCATCAGGGTGATCGTAAAGGCCAGTAGCATGGATCGATCGATATTACATATACATATTAATTATATTTTCAAGCATTTCCTGGCGACCGCTGGCGTTGGGCGCTGCTTCGCCGCGACCGAGCATATACGCTTCCAGATCCGCCAGGCTCGACTTGCCAGCTTCGATCTTCTGGCCGAGATCACCGTCCCATGAGCTGTAGCGTTGCTTCACAAAGTTATCGAGAACTCCATCGGCGCGAATCGCGGCGGCGATTTTCAAGCCGCGAGCAAATGCGTCCATGCCTCCGATGTGTGCATGAAACAGATCGATGGGTTCAAAACTTTCGCGCCGAACCTTGGCGTCAAAGTTTACACCACCGGTCTTCAAGCCGCCGTGCTTGAGGATCATCAACATGCACTGGGCGGTCAGGTAATAGTCGGTAGGGAACTGGTCGGTGTCCCAGCCCAGTAGGAGGTCGCCCGTGTTGGCATCGATCGAACCAAGCGCGCCTTGATGACCGGCGTAATCCAATTCATGCATCATCGTGTGACCAGCCAAGGTAGCGTGGTTGGTCTCCAAGTTCAGTTTGAAATGGGGCAGCAGGTCGTAGGCTCGTAAAAAGTTCAAACAAGCGGCCGCATCGGAGTCGTATTGATGCTTGGTCGGTTCTTTGGGCTTGGGTTCGATCAAGAATTGACCGTGAAAACCGATCTGTTTGGCGTAGTCGACTGCCATGTGGAAGAAGCGGGCCAAGTGGTCTAGCTCGCGTTGCATGTTGGTATTGTACAGGTTCTGATAACCCTCTCGGCCACCCCAGAACACATAGTTTTCACCGCCGAGTTCCTTGGTGACCTCCAGACACTTTTTGACTTGCGCCGCCGCGTAAGCGAACACGTCTACGTTGCAACTGGTGGCCGCGCCATGCATAAAACGAGGATGGCTGAAGAGGTTGGCCGTACCCCATAAGAGTTTGATGCCCGTGTGTGCCTGCTGTTCCTTTAAAGCCTTGGCAATTCGATCAAAATTGGCATGGCTTTCGGCGAGGCTGGCACCTTCAGGTGCCACATCGCGATCATGGAACGCGTAATACGGTGCGCTCAGCTTCTGACAAAATTCAAAGGCCACCTCAACGCGTTTGAGCGCATTATCCAAGCTGTTGGAACCGTCATCCCATGGTCGAAGGGCTGTACCGGGTCCAAACGGGTCACCGCCAGTGCCGCGCAGCGTGTGCCAATAGACAACGCTGAAGCGCATATGGTCGCGCATCGTTTTACCCTCAACCACTTCGTCGGCGTTGTACCAACGGAATGCCAGCGGATTGCGGGACTGGGGACCTTCATACTGAATGGAGTTGACTTCAGGAAAGTAGCTCATGGCGTTCGAGTCTCAGAAATGTTGGGGAGATAAGGTTTGGGTCGAACCGTGAAAAATAGTATATGCCATGCCGTCAAAGCCGGGGATGGGACAGAATCAACCTTGGATGAGCGCGGAAAACCGTTGTTGTTTTGTCATCGAGCGATGCGCGCGAATCGCGACCACAGACGCGTTGGCGCGTTAGGTAACATGGTGCACGACCAGCAGATTGTGCGTGTGGTCCATGACACCGGTACCGGTGACGAACACGACGCGATCACCCGCTTTGAGCAGGCCTCTTTCTTTGCCCCAGCGCGAGACTTCTTCGAACAGCTCTTGTGGGTTGTCCAGATTCTGAACCGACATCGGCATGATTCCCCAGAAAATACCCATGCGTCGGAGCGTGGCCGCGGAGTTACTGACGCCTAAGGTCGGAATAAAGTTACGCTGCTTGGATTTGACCCAGGCTGTGCCACCGGTGCGCGAGATCACGACGACTAATTTGGCTTGAATATCGTCGGCGATCGAGGCCGCGGCATTGGTAACGGCCGAGGTGATCGGGTGAACGCGATCGAAAACTCTCGATCGGCCACTGACTGGTTGGTCTCGATATAATTCTTCGGTGCGCACCATAATGCGATTCATCGTGTCGACGGCCAGCACCGGGAATTGGCCAATGGCCGTTTCTCCGCTGAGCATGCAAGCGTCGGCCCCGTCCAGGATCGCATTGGCGACGTCCGAGGCTTCTGCGCGAGTCGGACGACGGTTAGTGTGCATGCTTTCCAGCATCTGCGTAGCCACGATGACCGGTTTCAGCTTTTCACGGCAGACATTGATGATGCGTTTCTGCGCCACCGGTGTTTCAGCCACATCAATTTCGACGCCCAAGTCGCCGCGAGCCACCATGACACCATCGGCCGCTTCGACGATTTTTTCCAAATCAGCTAAGGCCTCGCGTTTCTCGATTTTGGCAATCACCATGGCCTGGCTATCGAGACTGGCCAGCAGGTTTTTCAAGGAAGCTACGTCTTGGGCCGACCGTACAAAGCTGAGACTGATAAAGTCGATCTCGTTCCTCGCGGCCCAAATTGCATTTTCAACATCCTCTGGTCGCATCGCAGAAACGCTCAGCGTCACACCGGGCAGGTTAATGCCCTGACGCGATCGAATTGTGCCGGCGGTCAGGACCTGGCATCGAGCTCGATCGCGCGTACGATCGATCACTTGCAGGCTGATCGTGCCATCGGCCAGCATGATCTTGTCACCTACCGTGATTTCGTCCAGCAATCTCGCGTAATTGCTGCACAGTTCGTCGGCCTCAGCGGCTTGTTCCCCGCGCACAAAAACCAGTTCGCGACCAGGCTCCACTTCCAATGGATCTAGAGCCAATTGGCCCAAGCGAATTTTCGGGCCAGCCAAATCCAGTAGAATGGCCACAGGGAAACCGGTAGCCTCGCGAACTCGGGCAATGGCGGCTAATTTCTTTTCGAAGTCGGGCCGCGTACCGTGCGCCGCGTTGATTCGAAAGATGTCGACACCATGATTGACCATATCGATCAGTACCGCTTCGTCATCGCAGGCCGGACCCATCGTGGCGACAATCTTGGTGCGAGCTTCACTTAGGTTTGGTCGAACGGTTGACATAAACAGCTTCCATGGAATAGGTTCTTACCGACCTGAGCCTCGATATACACAGACATGATAAGTGTCTGAAGTTAACAGCGTAAGGCCGCGTGCCGCAGGGCAACCTCAGAGAAGGCAACCTCATGGGAAGCAACCTCAGAGAAATCAGTCCAGGTCGGCTCGGCCGGTGCCTCATCACTTTCATGGGAATAAACGATTGCAAGCTTGGGCAGGCAAATCAGCAGTTATCGTGGGCGGTTCAGCTGGCCTAGGACGCACTCTGGCGGAGGCTCTAACACAAGCCAAAATTGGTCAATTGACCCTGGTGGCTCGCGATTCACAACGCTTGTCCCAAACAATAGCATCGCTGAAAACGTCAGCCCCCGAGACTCGTATGCACTCTTGCGCGGTGGATGTGGCGACGAAAGAAGGTGCCGAAGCGCTGGCCACTTGCGTACAATCCCATGGCCATCCATTGGATTTATTAATACATGCTGTTGGTTTGAGCGATCGAGGTTTGATGCTGAAGCTGACCGCCCCGCGACTCAATGAATTGGTTCAAGCCAACCTGATCGCACCGCTGTTGGTGACGCAGAGCCTGGTGCCGATGATGGCCAAGGGCAGTGTCATCGTGAACATCGGCTCTTTGTCGTCCTACTTCGCGCCGCGTTATTTGGGCGGCTATTCGATTGCCAAACATGGGCTACGGGCGATGACCCAGCAGTTGCGATTGGAGTTGGCAGAGCAGGGCATCCATGTGATGTTGGCCAGTCCCGGCCCGATCGCGCGAGCTGATACCGGTTCGCGGTACGATCATTTAGCCGGCGCCAGCGATTTGCCCGCGGAGGCCATGCAAGGCGGTGGCGGTGCCCGTTTGAAGGGGCTCGATCCCCAGCAGTTGGCCAGCGACATTTTGCGGGCCGCCGCGCGGCGTCAACTCGAACTCGTTCGCCCGCGCAAGGCAAGATTGCTGATCTGGCTGATGGCCCTGTGCCCAGGCTGGGGCGAGGCTGTGCTCAAGAGTAAAACCTCCTGAGAATCGCCGCGTGCCTGCGCGCCCGCGCCGACCCCACGCAGGTAACGCTGTGAAGCATTTTGGAAGCGGAACGGCGCAAGCCGTCCGGTATATCCCGGTAGTTATAGGAACCGGAGGGCTTGCGCCCAACCGCTACAAATGCCGTAGAGGAACCGGAGGGCTTGCGCCCAACCGCTACAAATGCCGGATTTCACGAGCAAAAATGCTTCACAGCGTTGCCACGCAGGGTGTCCATCTTCAAAGCCACCGGCTATCAAACCGGTTGGGCGTCAAATCAATAGGACATACAAGATAATCAGGCATCAAGCCCAAGCAACCATGCATCAAGCATCGTAGCCCAGGTTCGGGGCCAGCCAACGTTCGGCTTCGATGACTGGGATGCCTTTGCGTTTGGCATAGGCTTCTACTTGCTCGCGCGTGATGCGGTCGACCGCAAAGTATCGCGACTCGGGGTGACCGAAGTAGAAGCCGCTCACGCTGGCCGCGGGCCACATAGCGCAGGATTCCGTTAACTTAACACCCGCGTTGGCTTCGGCATCCAACAACTTGAACAGCGTGCGTTTCTCGGTGTGATCAGGGCAGGCCGAATAGCCTGGGGCAGGGCGGATGCCACGGTACTTTTCGTCGATCAATTCTTCATTGCTCAACTGCTCTTCAAATCCATAGCCCCAATCCAAGCGAGCTCGAGCGTGCAACGACTCCGCAAACGCTTCGGCCAATCGGTCGGCCAAGGCCTTGACCATGATCGAGTTGTAATCGTCCAGGTTCTTCGCAAACTCGAGGGCATATTCGTCAGCACCGTGTCCGGTCGTGACAACAAACGCTCCCAAGTAATCTTGGCGACCACTATCGATCGGCGCAACATAGTCGGCCAAACAGCGGAAGTCGGTCTGGCCCTGGCGATCCCACTGTTGACGCAAGAAGTGGAATCGCGTCAGTTCTTTGGTGCGTGATTCATCGGTGTACAACACCACATCATCGCCTTGGCTGGCAGCTGGCCAAAATCCGTAGACGGCATGCGCCTGCAATCGTTCGCTGGCGATCATATCCATCAGCAACGCTTGCGCATTGTCGAACAACTCTTTGGCCTGAGCACCGACATACTCGTCTTTGAAGATTTTGGGATACTTGCCCTTGAGTTCCCAAGCCATGAAGAAGGGCGACCAATCGATATAGCTGAGCAGATCGGTCAGCGGGAAGTTCTTCAGTACTTGAACGCCCAGTTGCCGTGGCTTGTCGATGCGTACATTCTTCCAGTCGGTCTTGAAGTGCTTGGTACAAGCTTCGGCGTAAGGAGCTAACTTGATCTGTCGCGCCTGGTAGCTGGCGACCAGTTCTACTTGCAGCGCTCGGTTGTTCTCGAG
>JADLDX010000071.1 GCA_020846515.1 Pirellulaceae bacterium | reverse complement strand
CCGGTTACACCTGCGCCGATTTATTCGCTCAAGATACGTTGCTCAACGCGGCCACAGAAGGTCTGGCCGCTCTGGTTCGGGCCACCAGCGGACGACAGCAGTTGGTGGTTGTCGGTTTGCCGTTGCGAGTGGGTAATGGGCTGTACAACGTAGCGGCGGCTATCAGCCAAGGACGAGTCCTGGCGTTGGTGCCCAAGCAGTTCTTGCCCAACTACCAAGAATTTTACGAAGCGCGCTGGTTCACTGCGGCGGTGGGTGATGAACCGCCGATCGTCAATCTGAGTTCATGCGCGGGCTTCCTGGATTCGCCGCTATCGGCGACCCATGCGCAGGTGCCTTTCGGCGTGGATGTGTTGCTGCAGGCCGGTGATTTGATCGTAGGCATTGAGATCTGTGAAGACCTGTGGATGCCGGTACCGCCCAGCAGCTTGCAAGCATCAGCCGGCGCAAACCTGCTATTAAACTTGTCGGCCAGCAATGAATTGGTAGGCAAAGCGGCTTGGCGCGAAATGTTGGTGCAAAGCCAGGCTGGTCGCTGTGCGGCTGCTTATGCCTATGCCAGCTCTGGCCCCACCGAGTCGTCGACCGATGTGGTCTTTGGCGGTCATTGCTTGATCGCCGAAAACGGTGCCATCCTGGCCCAATCATCGCGTGTAGGTGCGGGCGGTTGTACCTGGTTAGACTCTTCACAAGCCACCGCGGACGTCGATTTGCAGCGATTGGCGCACGACCGACGTGTAATGGGCAGTTGGCAACTAGCCGCCCAGCGATTGGCGCCGACTTTTCGCCACGTAGAGTTCGACATGGTGCCCGCTGGGCGCGGGACGCTGCGTCAAGTGCCTGCGTCGCCGTTTGTACCGTCCAACGGCCCGCAACTACACGCGCGTTGCGAAGAAATATTCGGTATTCAGTGCGCTGCCTTGACCAAACGTGTCCGGCAACTCAGTCCATCAATGCCGCTGAATATCGGCGTCTCCGGTGGTCTGGATAGTACACTGGCCTTGTTGGTCGCGGTAAAGACCTGTACCCAGCAGCATTGGCCGCTGACGCGTATCGCCGGCATCACCATGCCCGGTTATGGAACGACTTCGCGGACGTTGCAGTCGGCTCGTCAACTCATGCAGGGTTTGGGTATCGGCTCCGAGGAGATCGACATTCGACAGATCTGCTTGGATACGTTTCGCGCCATAGCCCATCGTCCGTTTGGTCTAGAGATCGACCACATCAGTACGGCTGAATTCCAAGAGAAACTTGGTCAGGTGCCCCGGGACAAACGTAACGATCTCGTATTCGAGAACGTGCAAGCCCGCGTGCGTACCTTGCTACTGATGAGCCGTGGTTTTGTCTTGGGTACAGGGGATCTCTCCGAACAAGCTCTGGGCTGGAGCACTTATAACGGCGATCACATGTCGATGTATAACGTGAACACATCGATACCCAAGACGTTGGTCCGCTTCTTGGTCCAATATGCAGCCGAGCATCATTTTGAAGGTGCCGTACGCGATGTCTTGCTTCGCGTGGTCGACACGCCCATCTCGCCGGAACTGTTGCCTGTGGCGGCCGACGGCTCGATTGAACAATCGACGGAAGACTCAGTGGGTGCTTATGAACTGCACGACTTTTTTTTGTATCACCTGTTGAGGTTTGGATATACGCCGGAGAAAGTGTTGCACATGGCCAGCCTGGCAGTTTTTTCGCGAGCTTACTCCGCAGATGAGATTCGTCACACGTTGATGGTTTTCCTCAAGCGTTTCTTTGCGAACCAATTCAAACGCTCCTGCGTGCCCGACGGTCCCAAAGTGGGCACTATCAGCCTTTCTCCGCGTGGCGATTGGCGCATGCCCTCTGATGCTGCGGCCAAAGCCTGGCTGGCGCAGCTCTAATCCGCTTTGCCTAATTAAGCACGCAGACGCGTCCACGTACCTGGCGAGTCTCAGCGGCCAAACCTGAACAGTTTCAGTTCCTCGGATTGGTTGCCGAGTATTGTCTCGGCCAATAAATCGGCGGCGATGGAGCTGAAAGTTATTCCGTTGCCGCCGAAGCCCAGAGCGAACTGACAGCCCGGGTACTCTGGTGTCGCCCCGATGTAAGCTAAGCCGTCGCACGTCTCGCCGAACGTACCTGCCCAATGAAAATCGATCTCCAGATTCAAATTGGGGAAGAGAGCTTGCAGACGCTCCAACAACTGTTGGGCTTTCATCGGTAAAGCGTTATCGCGTCGATGTGGATCATAGAAATCGTCATCTTCGCCACCGACCAGAAAACGCTGATCGGCAGTGGTTCGCAGATAGAGGTATGGATTGCAGGTCTCCCACATGATCCAGTCTGCATGCCAGGGATCGAGAGTGGGCAGTGGTTGAGTGACAATCGCATAGGTGCTTTTGAGGGTAACGATTTTTTCGCGCAACATCTGCTGAGCTTCGTAACCGGTGGCCACGATGACTTGCCTGGCAGTGATCGTTTGTCCGCGCTGTGCGTGCAATCGCACGCCAGAGGCCAGCGGTTCGAATTTTTCAATCGAGGTTCGGTCGTAGATACTCCCTCCGCCTTGTGCGACACGCGCCAGCAGTGCATGTGTCAACTGATAGGCATCGACCGATGCGGCTTGTGTAGAGACGATAGCGGCGGGGTAGTTGAGTCCGTACGCATGGCTTAGTTGCTGGCGATCAAGCAGTTGGACATCGAATCCGCATTCGCGTCGGGCTTCGTATTCAGCCTCGAGCTTGATCGCATCGCGCTCATCGCTGGCTACATACAAACTAAGTTTGCGTGCGAAATCGCAATCGATCGGCAACGTATGGATGAGCTCCTCCAATCGATCGATCGATTGATAAGATAACGCGTAGGCGCGGCGCGCAGCTGCGATGCCGATCTGCTCGATCAGATCGACTAACATTACGTCGATTTCATATTGCAGTAGCGAGGTGCTTGCCGAGGTGCTGCCAAGCGCGACATCTCGACAGTCAACTACGACAACATGCTGCCCCAACTGTGTCAGGCGCTCGGCGACGATAGCACCACTGATACCTGCCCCGACTATGGCTACATCACAGCTGATATCGCTATTTAGAGGCGGGTAGGAACGAATAAGCCCATTTTTTATCAACCAGAAGGGGTGAGTCGATTTCAAGTCCATAGGGCTAGTACGATCCAAGCATGCACTGAGATACAAGACTTGGGCATATGTAGCAAATGGTGAGCCGACCGCGCGGACCAGGTGCCGCGCACGGGACGTCATTGGCATGACAGGCACAGGTCACCTACAGCGACATTAAGTGTCCATCAAGCCGGGTGACGTCGAGCCCCGATCAGTAAGCGAATTGCTCGTCGCTACTGGGTTGGGGCGGGTCTTCGGTGACCGGTGTGGCTACTTGTCGGATAGTCTTCTCTTCGACTTCCTTAAGCAGCTTGGCTAGGGCAGCCTCAAATGGCATCGATCCTAGATCGCCTTCGATGCGATCGCGCACCGCCACGGCACCCACTTCGGCTTCTTTCGGACCGATGACAAGCATGTACGGCACCAACTCAAGCTGCGCATCGCGAATTTTGGCTTGCACTTTAGCACCACGCAGGTCGGTGGTGACACGCAGGCCCGCTGCTGTCAACTTGCGTTCAATATCCAGGGCGTAGTCGTTGGTCTTCTCGCTCAGCGGCAGCACGCGGACCTGTTCCGGTGCCAGCCACAATGGAAACGCGCCGGCGAAGTGCTCGATGAGCATACCGACAAAGCGCTCCATGGAACCGAACGGTGCGCGGTGGATCATAACCGGGCGATGGGTTTGATTGTCCGCGCCGACGTATTCCAACTGAAAGCGTTCGGGCAGGTTGTAATCCAATTGCACTGTACCCAACTGCCACTGGCGACCAATGCAGTCGCGGACCATAAAGTCGGCCTTGGGACCGTAGAAGGCAGCCTCGCCTTCCGCAGCCTGGAAGTTCAAGCCGGACTCTTCCAACACGCGACGCAGCGCTGATTCAGCCTTCTGCCAATTCTCTTCGCTCCCCACGTACTTGTCGCTCTTGGGATCGCGCAACGACAATTGCACACGGTAGTCTTTCAGTCCAACACTCTCGAGCACAAAGCGAGTCAGCTCAATGGTGTTACGAAACTCGGCTTCGACTTGATCTGCGGTACAGAAGATGTGGGCATCGTCTTGAGTCAGACCGCGCACGCGCAACATGCCGTTCAGTTCACCAGTTTGTTCGTAACGATAAACGGTACCGAACTCCATTAATCTCAGTGGCAATTGCTTGTAGCTGCGTTGCTGTGCCTTGTAGATATGGCAATGATGCGGACAGTTCATCGGCTTGACCAGGTAACGCTCGTGACTGCGTTGCCAGGCGTTGAGCACAGTGATGCGTTCTTCGACGGTGCAGGCGCTGGGGTAATTGGCCAATTCGCAACCCAGCACGCGAGCCGCGCCCAGTAGTCGCTGCTCTTCATCCTCAGTTAGTGTGCCGGCTTTCAGACGCTCGACCCAGGCATCCACCAGGCTACCGGCTTGTTCAACAAACAGCGGCGGGAACTGGCTGTCGCGATAATAAGGGAAGTGTCCACTGGTTTCATACAACTCGACGCGTCCCAGATGGGGACTAAAGACCGGTTCATAACCTCGGCGCAGAAGCTCATTACGCAAAAAGTCTTCCAGGATCACACGGATACGCGCGCCCTTGGGCAGCCACAAGCACAGCCCTTGACCAACCTCTGGGCTAATCTGAAACAGGCCCATCTTCTTGCCTAGTACGCGATGGTCGCGTCGCTTGGCCTCTTCTAGTTGATCTAGATAAGCTTGCTGATCTTTAGGGCTGAAGAAGGCAGTGCCATACAGCCGTTGCAACTGTTTGCCGTTCGCATCGCCCTTCCAGTACGCACCGGCGACGCTCAGTAGCTTAAACGCCTTGATCTTGCCGGCATGGGGAATGTGCGGACCACGGCACAAGTCGATGAATTCGCCCTGTCGATAGAAGCCCAGTTGGCTATGATCGGCCAGCCCAGTTTGGATATGTTCGACTTTCAAACTCTGATGTAAGTCACCGCAAAGTTTGACTGCTTCGTCGCGATTGAGCGAAAACTGCTCGAACGGTTCGGCCTGTTCAACGATCTTGGCCATTTCCGCTTCGATCGCCGCGAAGTCCTCTTCGTTGAGTTTCTTGTCGAGTTCGAAATCGTAATAAAATCCGGTCGCGATGGTTGGCCCGAAGGCCAACGACACGCCGTTGTACAGTCGCATGACGGCACGGGCCATGACGTGAGCGCAGGAGTGCCGCAACACATTGATCGATTCGGCATCCCGATCGGTCAGCAGCTTTAGGGGAATGGGACCAGGGCCGAATTCTTTAAGCGGCCGAGTCGCGTCGATGACCAGATCGCCGATTTTCGCGGCCACAACCGCGGCGGCCAGACGCGAGCCGATCTTGTTGGCCACATCCATGGCGGTGGCTGATTCGGGATGTTCAACCAAGGAACCGTCGGGCAATTTAACTTGTAGCATGTGCGAGAATCGCCTCCTGCAGAAGGACCAGGGTGGGCAGCGTTACAAATGACTGCTCCGTTTGGTCAACAAAGAATGGCGGCGTTGACCCAAAAACACAAGAGGACATTCTTGGCTTTAGGTTCACACGCACTAACCCTCCTGCGGGAACTAACCCTCTTGCTGCGTAGCAGCGGGAGGGTCGACTGGCGGCAGCTCAGTCGGGGAGGGCTTGGAACTAACCCTCCTGCTGCGTAGCAGTGGGAGGGTCGACTGGCGGCAGCTCAGTCGGGGAGGGAGCCTCCCGTGCTAACCAAAGTCTGAAGAACTCCGCTGCTGACTCGTCTGTGCGGCGCATGCACCCTCCCCGAAAAAACAGGCTGCAGTAGCGCCTGTTTTTTCGACCCTCCCGGGCGCTGCGCTG
>JADLDX010000070.1 GCA_020846515.1 Pirellulaceae bacterium | reverse complement strand
TGGGTGAAGATACCCCACTTGTTCGAGTGGCTCCAACCAACGCGAACGTGGTTTGAGCACTCGGCGCGGACTTCGCCAACGAAAATGGTGCTCGAAGTACCGTCTTTGATATCACTCAACTTGCCACAATAGCCATTGCCGTTGGTGTTACCGTCTGGACCTCGGGCAGTACCTGGCAAACCACGACGACAGTACGGACCAGCTGGGTTGTTGACGTTTGTACCAGCCAGGGAGAACGTCTGGAACGTCGCGAACAATGGGCAGGAGCAGGATCCACTGTTGCTGATGTCGGCGGTTGGACCGGTGCTTGGATGGTAGTTTGAAGGTGAAACCTGATTGGCACCAGGACTCAGAATCGGATTAAAATCGCTGGGGCAAACATAGGTCGGAATGCGCAAACCGCGAATGAATGTGCCGCCGTTGACCGTTGGCAAGAAGCGAGCGTCATCCAGTGGCCATGAGAAGTCGATTTGATTGTAAACCGCAGTCTGCTCCATGTAGGGCAGCAAGGCCAGCAGCAATGAACCGCGCTGATTGGCCGGCCCGGTGTACAAACCGTTCGGTCCGACACCGTTCATTTGGGTACCGCCATGAAAGCCGGCTCCAGGGCCGATCGACTTCATCGCGCTTTCGTAATTGTGAATTGCCAAACCAATCTGCTTCAGATTGTTCGAGCAACTCATGCGGCGAGCCGCTTCACGTGCCGCCTGCACTGCAGGCAGTAACAAACCTACCAAGATACCGATGATGGCAATAACCACCAGCAGCTCTACCAGCGTGAAAGCTGGTCTGCTTCTACGACTAGACATTAAGAACCTCCAAGAGAAAGAAGAATGGCGAAACAATTTATCGGTCAAGTATCGGAAGGGGATCAAGGGATCCGTATGCCCCTGCGTCTACCGCTAAAGGGACCATGAAGCCCGTCACCCTCATTGCATTCCTATTCAGGTTATCCGGTCGATGCGTAACATACCAGTGCAGGGTCGCAAATTCCACAACATAACACATTATACAGATAGACATTTAGCTTTAGACAGTTGCGCATTATCGCTTGATTAGGGAGCTTTCATCGAGCCTAAGTCACCGCAAGCATGCTGGTCGCCGCTGGTGATCGCCACTCATCGCAGCTTGTGGTATCTAATGGCTCATTAACGCACTTAGTGGCGGCTTTATGCCCTCCCTGCCCCAGGTGGCAGGTCGCCAAGAGTGGTGTTTCTGACCGTACACAACGAGATGGGCCAACGGGCACTGACCGGCTGTTCTATGCCCAGTCGCTGCCGGATTGTTCATGTGGCTGGCGGGCTCGATGGAGCAAGCGTGTTAATGTCTGCGCCTCTTCATCGGATAGGTGCCCTAGTTGCCGTCGATGGCAGTCCATCAAGGGGGCTGCAATCCGATTGAGCAACTCGACTCCCTCAGGAGTTATTTTGGCCAAGACTTGCCGACGATCCTCTGGAGTGCGAATGCGTTCCACCCAGCCTCGAGCCACTAATCGGTCTAATAGACGCGTGATGTCTGGTGCTCGGGAGACGAGACGCTCGGCCAAAGCGAGCGTGGCCATGGCCCCGGGTTCCGCCGCCCGTAGCAAACGCAGCACATTATACTGCTGGCTGTTCAGGTCAAACTGTCCAAACAGCTCTTCCTCGAGTTCGCGGAGTCGATCGTAAGTCCGCCAAAGATTCAGATACAGCTCCTGCAGGTGCGAATCAAACCGCAACCTTCCAAAAGTCTGTCCAGAGTCGCTCATCGATCTTCATCCCGTCCGTCTACCAAGTGCATGGATCGGGTAAGCCTAAGTTGCCACGCGGGAAGTGGCAAGTAGTTGCATGCACCAGGGAGGGCGACGCTCCGGCGGAGGCACGCCGCAAATCGCGACGGATTGGCCATGTCAATGGATCATGGCCATGGCACCGCTGGTTCGCGATTCGCGAACGCAACGGGTAGTGGATGTTCTGGCAATTAGGGAACGTGTCTCCGCCGGAGCGTCTACCTCCCGGCGGCAACCAATCTTTAGAGCATGCCCAGGCATGCAAAGTAACCGATGGCCGCAATGGTCATGGGTATGCCATAGGGCAACAGCAACATCTGGCTCTTGCGAGCTTGTGCCATATCGTACAGCTTATCGGCGTCGCGAACGGTTTTGATTTCATCCAGGATAGCCTGGCCTTGCGTGAAGTGCTTCATCCAGTTGCCCGTCCAGGCAATTTGGCACAGAGCAATGACACCGCCAATGATCGTGGTGAACGCGAATATCCACAATGTGTGTTGGATACCTACGAACGCGGCGATACCGGCCAGCAGTTTAACGTCGCCAGCGCCCATGCCACCGATCAAATGCAGGAAGAACAAGCAAGCGAAACCAACAAACGTGGCTAGCAGGCTTAAGCCCAGACCAACAAAGCCGCCAACGGCAAAGCTGTAAATCCAACCGGCTACTATGAGCGGGTAAGTTATCTTGTTTGGAACTTTCAGGTACAGACCATCGATCACGGCGGCAACGACCAGCGTTACCGAAACAGCCCACATGACCCAGTGGTCCGCCAGATGATTGAGAACGACATCGAGCGACATAATCCTAGTATTCCCGTGCGTGAGGTGTGCGTTGTTTGGAGGGGCGAACTAGCTGGGATGTCCTAAACAAAAGATGGCAGGGACAGGCCGGCCAGATGGTTTTAGCGCAGGTTACAGACCCAAATCAGCAAGGTTGCCAACAGGGTGCCGACACAGCACAGCATCTCCCACAATCCGACAACGGATTCTATAGGCAACAAGTTAAGCAGCATGATGGATCAATACGCATAGTGTTTAAAGTAAGATTGGCGACCGGCAGCCAAAATGCCACCGATCGCACAATCGAATCATCGTTATCACAACGGGTCGGAACCCAGTTGCGATTAGCCGCCCAGTTGGTTGGCAACGTTGGTGAACGTCGTGTTGGCACGGCTACCGATCGAGGTGATCGCGCCCAAGCAAACGACAACGATCAGAGCCAGCATCACAGCGTATTCAACTGCGGTTGGGCCGTCTTCTGACTTCAGGAAGAGATTAATTTTCGAGGCAAAATTCTTCATGGCATCTCTCCGATTGAGGGCCACCCTGCCGTTTGGGCAGAGTACAGGAAACGAGAAACTACACACGCGGCTCGGACAGGTTCGCAACTTCGCCAGTCATCGCTCACCCCCGTAACTCACGTCACGTGCCAATCGTCGGCGCCGGTGCTGTTGCACCACTTCTCGCCCCCGCATTGGCTTGGCACATGAAACCTAGGTCAGTTCAGGTGACTGTCAAACAAAAACAGTTAGAAAAACTTTTCCGGCGGAGTTTTTCCCAGATCCCGCCTGTGAAATGCGCTGCCGATCACCGTCCAGCCATCACGATCGATGCAGGCGCTTTGATCGGCCGTCGCCTCTAGATGAATTCGCGGGCCATTGGGAGGGTCGACTGGCGTCAGCTCAGTCGGGGAGGGTGCCTCCCGTGCTAACCCAAGCCAGACGCACTTCGCTGCTAACGTCTGTGCGGCGCACGCACCCTCCCCGAAAAAACAGGCTTATGCGCCTGTTTTTTCGACCCTCCCTGG
>JADLDX010000069.1 GCA_020846515.1 Pirellulaceae bacterium | reverse complement strand
GGCGATGGTGGATTAGCGGGTTGTTGCTACTGGCGACCATGATCAACTACATGGATCGGCAGACGTTGGCCAATCTCTCGGTCCGCATCACTGAGCAGTTCAAACTCTCGCAGGAGCAATACGGCGACATCGAGTTCGTCTTTGGCCTGGCCTTTGCGATGGGAGCCATCTTCTTTGGCATGATTGCCGATCGGGTGTCGGTGCGTTGGCTCTACCCGGGTGTGCTGATTGCCTGGTCGATGATGGGCTTTGCTACAGGCTTTACGCATGGCTACACCGCCATGCTGATCTGCAGAACATTGTTGGGATTTTTCGAAGCGGGACATTGGCCCTGCGCCATGATCATCATGCATCGCGTGATGATTCGCAAAGATCGCGTCATGGGCAATAGCATATTGCAAAGCGGCGCATCGCTGGGTGCTATCATCACACCTTTGATCATTCGCTTTATCGTGGGCAATGATGACAGTCCAGATGCCTGGCGACCTCCATTTTTGATTATTGGTGGAGTTGGAATCCTATGGGCCGTGCTCTGGTTTGCCGTCGTCCGACGCGGCGACTTGGAACGCGGGCATCTTCACCAGCCAGAAGCAGACTTGCCGCCTCAGCCCCACCAAAATTCTGAAAAGCCCTGGGGTTGGTTAATCGAGTTTTTCCGCAGCCCACGCTTTTGGGCGCTATTCATCACCGTTATCGCGATCAACATCTCATGGCAATTGATACGCGCGTGGTTGCCCAAGTTCTTGCAACAAGGTCGCCAGTATTCAGAAGCTGAAGCCCTCTACTTTAACTCCGTCTATTACATCTCGACGGATGTTGGCTGTCTATTGGCTGGCGCGTTTTCCTTGTGGTTAACGCGACGTGGCGTAGGGATTTTAAATGCGAGACTGATCGTCTTTGGGCTTTGCGCTGCTCTGACTTCGTTGACGACTGTGGCGGCTTTCTTGCCACGTGGTTGGCCACTCTTGGCGGTGTTGCTATTGGTCGCTGCAGGTTCGCTGGGATTGTTCCCCTGTTACTACGCCTTCGTCCAAGAACTGAACTCCAAGCACGTTGGTAAAACCTCCGGTGTCTTAGGTTGCTCAGCGTGGTTGGTCTCAGCACCGCTGCAAAAAATGTTTGGCCGACTGGTCGATCAAACCGGCTCGTTCGACTTGGGCTTGAGTCTGGTTGGTTGGGCTCCCATGCTCGGCTTCTTGGCTCTGTTGTGTCTATGGCGGCGAGGTGAACAGGACTAAGACCTGTCCATTAGATAGTCAGGCATCAAATAGTCAGGCATCGATCGCGGGCCACTACTTTCCAACACTCTTGGACTTTGCCTTCTCGTATGACATAAGCTTGCTGATACATGGCTGAGGTAGGGCACGCGTGCCGAGCAATCGCCAGCAGTGAGTCACCGGGCTGATATTCGTTGGCTCTCGAGGTCTTGAGCACCAGGTGCTCCTCGTTCTGTAACACCTCTTGGGCATTAGGCAAGTCAGGGAACAGCAATCGCCTGCCAGCGGGGCGATCAGCCGCGCAAGCTTTGTAGCCTAAATCAAGCGTGATAAGATCTTCGCCCGGTCGACTAACGACGCGCGAGAATATGAGCTGGGCGGGTTTGAAATCCAGATCAGGAAAAATCTCGCCGTAGCCAGCATCGTGAAACACGCAGGTACCTGGACTAAGTTCGATGGCTGGATCATCGATGGCCGCAAAGACGGGAAAAGAACCTGTGCCACCGCAGACGATTTTGTCGACCGCGTATCCACTGGCTACCAATGCATCGCGAAAGGCGGCGGCTTGATGCCAGATTTTCATGACCGCTTCAGTACGTTCGCCCAAGTCCTTTTGATGATTTTGACCGTCGTATAGGTGCAGACCTACGGCTTTCAAACCTGGACAAGCTGCCATCTGTTGATATAGATCCATGGCGGCCGCACCCAGCGGCAGGCCCGTGCGATGCTGACCGGAATCGATATCCAGTAACACGTCAATGCGCAGACCGGCTGATCGCATGGCTGCGTCCAGCGCAGCCATGGGGCCTGGATGGTCCACCGTAACGGCCAGGTTGACTTGGGGATAGGTTTCAAGAAACCTGACTGCCCGAGCGATATTGGGTCCCACCAGGTTGTAGGCCAAAAACACATCGCGCACGCCCGCTTGAGCCAGCATCTCCGCTTCGGCCAGCGTGGCGGCTTTATGCTTCGTAATACCCAGCTTCAATTCCAACTCTATCACTTCGCGCATCTTGTGCGTCTTGCAATGCGGACGCAGACGCCCAGGCACACCCGCAATCTCGATCATCTTCCGTAGGTTACGCTCTAGCACCTCTTCGAAGATCAACAGCGCAGGTGACAGAATCTCGCGTGAGTCGGCAATCGCGTACGTGGCTTCCATAATCGCTCTGTGCTGTGAGAGTTGGTAGTTTGTTTGGATCTCGAAAACGTGCTTATGCTACCATGCAGAAATAAAAGGGGTCAGGTCTATTTAAGCCTTCCTGCTGCGCAGCAAACTAACCCTCCCGCTGCGTAGCAGCGGGAGGGTCGCCTGGCGTCAGCTCAGGCGGGGAGGGGGCCGGCCTTGCTAATCAAAGCATGAACTACTTCGCTGCTGACTCGTCTGTGCGGCGCACGCACCCTCCCCGAAAAACTACGCTAAACGCCTGTTTTTCGACCCTCCCTAGCTGCAGACATAGTCCAGCTTTTAAGCTGTTGATTGGCTAGGGTTTGCGCGTTTTTTTTCGATGTTATCTAGACGCATTATGTTTTGAGCTACGACGAGTAATCCGGATTCCGCACGTACACGGGCTAGCCCGCGGCCGTGGAAGCTGTGCATTTTCCGATGGCCCTTGGCGTCGGCGAAGGCAAGTTCGACTGTTTGGCCGCGGAGTTTGAGACGTTTTTGCATGGCAGGGGCAGTCATCCTTTGTCGTTGTTCGTCGACTAGTTCTTGGCCCTCTAATCGCTTGAGTGTTTTACGGGTTGCACCACTTTTCAAACATTGGGCTAAGAGAGAACAGCCTTGGCAGTCGTCTGGATTGCTTCGGAATCGGCTCTCCCAGATAAATTGGCCTCCTTGTCGCTGCTTACGTCCGCGATCGAGATACTTCAGATCGTTGCCTGCGGGACAACGATAACAGTTATTCTGTGCGTCCCAAATGAAGTCTTCTCGGGCAATCTTCTCTGCGGCTGATTTCTGCTTGGATGGAGTTGCGGCAACTGGTGCGATTAACTGGATGTTGCGTTCGCGACACACCTTCAGATCGAGGATTGAAGTGTAACCACAGTCTGCATGAACTTCCTGCAAACGGTCACCGACTATAGCTTTCGTTTTATCGATCATAGGCGCAAGCGTTCCGGCGTCAGTACTGGAGGGCTCGCAAAGGTAAGATAAAATGATGTAACTATAAGCAGCAACCATCAACTGTACGGTATACATTGGCCTGTAGACTTTCATTTTATCACGCCCCAGCGGTGCGTCTGGATCACTAGTGCTCACCACGATCTTGCTTGGATCCTTTCGTTTGTCTCTGGGTTTTTCTGCGTTGGCTTGGATACGTTGATTCAGAACTTCCGAGGCAGTGTCCATTCGTTTGCGAAGATCGAGTCTGCCTGACGCAGTAGGCGGAACCCAATTGGGCGTTTCTTCTGTGAAAGTTTCTGCGATAACTGCATCGAGAATTTCGATGCGTTTATCGAGCGTAGAACGGTTGATCATCCGATGACGCGAGGCAGCAGCGGCGATCGAAGTACCGTCCTGCACGCCGATTGTTGGATCAACGAGTTCCTCGTCGACGGCTCTTTGGACTATCTGAGTATGAACTTGTTCAATGAACCTAGCCGCTCGATCGCGGAAGTTGTACCAAGCCGTTCGACTAGGAACATAACCTCGCCCTAACCACTTCATTGCGTCATGGTCTCGAGCTTCTTGCATCCATTTCGAGGGCGATGGATTTCCCTTCAAGTATTGATAGAGCACCATTTTTAGAACTGGCACAGGATCAAACGGTTGGTCACCTCGGCCATTATAAAGATCGTCCAGTAGCGATCGGTCAAGTTTATTAACTTGCCGCTCGACTGACTTAGCTAGATGACCCTCTTCTAGCTTCTCGCTGATTTTCTGCCACTGCGGGTCAGACTCAGGAAGCGGAAATGGCTTGTACTGGGTTTTTTAAAGAAGTCGGATCGGCTAAACTCATTTGGATGACCTCCGCGTGGATCGGAACTCGAAGCAACGCACTATGTAGTGCGTGAGTCAATCCGTGCGAAGGTCATTTTCTTTTGATAGCTATAGCCAGCCCCAAACGCCGAACTACTAGCAAACAAACGACTTAAAAGCTGGACGATCTCCGCAGCTTAGGGAGGGTCGGAAATCACGCCTTCAGCGTAGATTTTCGGGGAGGGTGCGTGCGCCGCAGAAACGAGCTCGCAGCGAATTACTTCGTGCTTTGGTTAGCACGGCCGGCCCCCTCCCCGACTGAGCTGACGCCAGTCGACCCTCCCGCTGCTACGCAGCAGGAGGGTTAGTTGAACTAACCCTCCCAAGCGCAGCTTAGGGAGGGTCGGAAATCACGCCTTCAGCGTAGATTTTCGGGGAGGGTGCGTGCGCCGCAGAAACGAGCTCGCAGAGAATTACTTCGTGCTTTGGTTAGCACGGCCGGCCCCCTCCCCGACTG
>JADLDX010000068.1 GCA_020846515.1 Pirellulaceae bacterium | reverse complement strand
GTTTATTGGTCAAGAGTTCACCCCCGTGGCTGACGAGGGACAGTTTCAAATCCAAGCCGAAGCCCCCGTCGGCTCTTCAATTTCGACGACCAGCAAACTGGCTCACGAAATTGAAAAGCTGGTGGTCACTCTTCCAGCCGTAAAGGACATTTACACCACCGTCGGTGGGCAATACGAAGGGCAATCGACGGTCGCAGCGGTCGTTGTCCGCATGGTCGACAAGGATCAACGCCAGGTATCACAGTTTGAAGTCATGAAAATGGCGCGCGAACTGATGGCGCGCTTCAGCCACTTGCGCATCAGCGTCGATGCTGTTGCGAGGCTAGGCGGAGGAGGCATGCGCTCGGCCCCGGTGCAGTATAATCTGCGCGGCGACGATTTGGCTCAGATGAATGAAGTGGCTGACAAGATCGTCAAGCAGTTGGAGCAGACACCAGGCTTTGTCGACGTGAACACGACCAGCGTCTCTGGCAAACCAGAATTGTCGATCAACATCGATCGCGATCGCGCCGCCGATTTGAATGTAGAGGTCGAGGACTTGGGCAAGGCCATCAGCCAGCTCGTTGGCGGCCAAAAGGTCTCCAGCTTTGAGGACGGCGGCAAGAACATCGACGTCCGCGTGCGGCTGGTCGGCAATGATCGCCTGCATGCCAAATCGCTTCAAACCCTGCCAGTCCGAATGAAGGGGGGCGGGCTGACCGAATTGCGCTCCCTGGCAGCGGTGGGAAACACCTTCGGCCCCGTCAGTATCGAGCGTCAAGATCGCAGACGCCAAGTCACCGTGATGGCCAACTTGGAAAGTGGTAAAGCGCTCGGCGAAGCCATCACCCAGGTCGAACAGACCGCCGCCATGATAGGCATCCCCGACGGAGTGCGTACCGTGTTCACGGGAACCGCCGATATGATGGCCGAGTCATTTGCCAGTATCATCTTCGCCATGTTACTAGCCGTGCTGCTAACGTACATGATCTTGGCCGCACAATTCGAAAGCTATCTGCACCCGTTCACCATCATGCTATCGCTCCCCTTGTCGGTTGGCGGTGCGTTGGGAGGCTTGTTCATCACTGGCCGGACGCTGAACATCTTCAGCATGATTGGCATGATCATGCTGATGGGCTTGGTAACCAAGAACGCGATCTTGCTGGTTGACTATGCAAACCTGCTGCGCTCGCGCGGGATGTCCAAAGATGATGCGCTGAGACAAGCTGGCCCCACCAGGCTTCGCCCAATTCTCATGACTGCCTTTTCCACAATTGCCGGGATGATTCCCATCACACTGGGACTTGGTGAGGGGGCTGAGTCACGAGCACCGATGGGAGCTTGTGTGGTGGGTGGCATGTTAACGTCGACCGTATTGACACTGATCGTCATCCCGGTGGTATACAGTCTGGTTGACGACTTGCGAGACCTCGGTCCACGCCTCATAACCCGCTTCGGTCGACGGCGCGCCCAAGTAGCTCCAGCCGCAGCGAGCTCGACGCTAACGACCGGGGAGCTCAGTGTAGAACAGCTAAACACTCAAGCGCAAGTTGTTAGACATCACGTGGCTTAACGGAAATACCGTTCAATGAAAGTAGGGAAGATGTTAAAACTGACCGTGCACATGGATCGTTAGCGAACTCCACTGCGTCACGAATCGAGTCCCAAACAGTCAATCCTCATAGACGAACTCGTTAATATTCAACATCGCTCAGCAGAGTTGCGTGATTCCGTAGACGGACAGGAATTCTTCGACTGCTGCTAATTCACCTTGGCTGGGCCGTCGTTGTAGTGTGAGTGCGTATAGTGTCAGGATCAGGCAAGTCTTAGTGAGGAAGTGACGGCCACGGGACAAATTCCGCAACGGCAAGAGCGCTAAAGCTATCTTCAGCCAACGTGCCACCTACGCCTGCGTTACAACAGGCTATGTCTCAGGCCCTGGATCTGCAGGCAGTTGAGCTTGCCGCTGAACAGAATTGGTTTGCCCATTTTCGTTCAGAGAGTATCGAACTCATTCGCAAGCTGAATGAAGGTGGGAGGGGAGTTGTGTTTGAGGGGCTCGACAAGTCGCTTGGGCGACCCGTGGCTGTGAAGATTCTGGCCGCGCATCTGCACCGGAGCGCTGCCGCGCGCGAAAGATTGCTGCGTGAAGCTCAGGCGGCAGCCCAATTGCAACACGAAAATGTAGTGGCCATCCACTCGGTCCATCTTTCAGACGATCAGCCGTACATCGTTCAGCAACTTGTCCGTGGCGAGTCCCTGCGTGAGATTAGAGCGTCAGGGATCTCTGTCCCCCGACGAGCTACTCGATTTGGCGGTGCAATTGACCAAGGGACTCTCTGCCGCTCATCGTGTCGGACTAATTCATCGCGATTTGAAGCCAGAGAATATTCTTATCGAAGCCGAGTCAGGTTTTGCTATCGAGTCTTCTCGAAACACCAAACCCTACTGTGACAGCGGTTTCAAACCATAGTAAATCGACCAAGTTCAAGATTTAGTGAAAGAATTGGCAATAGGTGCGATACCTGATTCTGAGGTCACAGAATCACATCCGAGATGGAAATTGTCGACAATGAGTCCCATTGTATTTGAAATCAAGAATCGTGGCACACTCGGCGTCCCCAAGTCGATCGCCGCCATCATGGTTTTTGCATTCGGCCTGCCTGCCATTGCTTTGCCATTGATGACCTGGCATGAGTTGCCGGACTCAC